>NZ_DJDN01000074.1:0-14139 GCF_002431095.1 Pantoea sp. UBA5923
GGTGAGCAGAATAACCAGTCCAGGGAAGGTCACTACCCACCAGGACTGGTTATTCTGCTCACCGTACTGGCCTTTAACCTGATGGGCGATGGCTTACGCGACGCCCTCGACCCGAAACTCAAGCAGTAAGAGGCACCGAGATGGCGTTATTAAATGTAGATAAATTATCGGTGCATTTCGGCGACGATAAGGCACCGTTCCGCGCGGTAGACCGCATCAGCTATCAGGTAGAGCAGGGGCAGGTCGTGGGGATCGTCGGCGAGTCCGGCTCCGGCAAATCGGTCAGCTCGCTGGCGATTATGGGCCTGATCGATTTTCCCGGCAAAGTGATGGCGGAGAAGCTGGAGTTTAACCAGCGTGACCTGAAACGCATCTCCGAGAAAGAGCGCCGCCAGCTGGTAGGCGCAGAAGTGGCGATGATTTTCCAGGACCCGATGACCAGCCTTAACCCTTGCTACACCGTCGGCTACCAGATTATGGAAGCGATTAAGGTGCATCAGGGTGGCAACCGGCGTACCCGTCGTCAGCGCGCAATCGATCTGCTGACGCAGGTCGGCATCCCCGATCCGGCGTCGCGTCTGGATGTCTATCCGCACCAGCTGTCGGGCGGCATGAGCCAGCGCGTGATGATTGCTATGGCGATCGCCTGTCGGCCTAAGCTGCTGATTGCCGATGAGCCGACCACGGCGCTGGACGTGACCATCCAGGCGCAGATTATCGAGCTGCTGCTTGAGCTGCAGCAGCAGGAGAACATGGCGCTGATCCTGATTACGCACGATCTGGCGCTGGTGGCGGAAGCCGCGCATCACATTATCGTGATGTATGCCGGGCAGGTGGTGGAGAGCGGCAGGGCGAACGATATTTTCAAGGCGCCGCGCCATCCCTATACCCAGGCGCTGCTGCGTGCGCTGCCGGAATTTGCCGCCGACAAAGCGCGTCTGGCGTCGCTGCCGGGCGTCGTGCCGGGTAAATATGACCGTCCGGTCGGCTGCCTGCTGAATCCGCGCTGTCCGTACGCCACCGATCGCTGCCGTAAAGAAGAACCTGCCTTACGCGACATTCCGGGGCGTCAGTCCAAATGTCACTATCCGCTGGATGATGCCGGGAGACCAACCTATGAGTCTTGATAATACCAGGCAGGATTACCTGCTTCAGGCGATTGACCTGAAAAAACACTACCCGGTGAAGAAAGGCCTGTTTGGCCAGCAGCGCCTGGTGAAAGCGCTGGACGGCGTCTCCTTTAATCTGGAGCGCGGTAAAACGCTGGCGGTTGTCGGCGAGTCCGGCTGCGGTAAATCGACGCTTGGCCGCCTGCTGACCATGATCGAAACGCCGACCGAAGGCCAGCTCTACTGGCATGGTCAGGATCTGCTGAAGCACGATCCGCAGGCGCAGAAGCTGCGCCGTCAGAAAATCCAGATTGTGTTCCAGAACCCCTACGGTTCACTCAATCCGCGCAAAAAAGTCAGCCAGATCCTTGAGGAGCCGCTGCTGATTAACACCGCGCTGAGCAAGGCGGAGCGTAAAGAGAAGACGCTGGAGATGATGGCGAAGGTCGGCCTGAAAACCGAGCATTACGATCGCTATCCGCATATGTTCTCTGGCGGCCAGCGTCAGCGTATCGCTATCGCCCGCGGGCTGATGCTCGAACCCGACGTGCTGATCGCCGATGAACCGGTCTCGGCGCTCGACGTCTCTGTGCGCGCGCAGGTGCTTAACCTCATGATGGATCTGCAGCAGGAGATGGGCTTGTCCTACGTCTTTATCTCGCACGACCTCTCGGTGGTGGAGCATATCGCGGACGAGGTTATGGTGATGTATCTGGGCCGCTGCGTTGAGAAAGGCAGCAAAGAGGCGATCTTCAACAATCCGCGCCATCCTTATACTCAGGCGCTGCTGTCGGCCACGCCGCGTCTTAACCCGGACGATCGGCGCGAGCGCATCAAGCTGACCGGCGAACTGCCCAGCCCGCTCAGCCCGCCGCCGGGCTGCGCTTTTAACGCGCGTTGCCGCCGCCGTTTCGGCACCTGCGTGCAGCTACAGCCGAAGCTGAAGCGCTACGGCGATCAGCAAATTGCCTGCTTCGCCGTCGACCAGGATGAAAACCAGCCGGTCGGCGCGGCGGAAGGGATCGTTTAAAACAGAGGCTCCGTAGGAGCCTTTTTACTGCCAAATCCTTCACTCCATCTGATGCATCGTCAGCCGCCGCGAAAAAAACCAGCGTAAAAGTTTATCGTCGCTGACGTGAGCGGCTGCTCGCTTCCTTTCCAGGAAGCATAAAAGCCTGTCAGTTTTTCATTAAGAAAAAACGTAATAAAGATTCAACGCTTTACTGGCTGCAACATAAAGGGGTGAGAATAAAAATAATGGCTGAAACTCAATCAATGCCTTAACTATTTTACTTAAGAACAATTAATTAATTTATTCACAAAACCGGCCGGAAAGAGTTATGCGGGTTTCAAACGGGGCATAAAGATACAAATATTTTATTGGATATGCGGTTTTTATAATCAGATTTTTCTCACTCAGCCTAAATGAATGTGATATATTCCCGGCAAATTTTTCCCCTGAATGCAGGCCATGGCTCGATGAAAAACTATGACGATTTGCAGCGTTTTAAAGAAAAAACGCAAACGCTCGATATCGCCTTCAAAGATATGTCAGGTCAGCTACAGGAACCCGCCGAAAATAGCCAGTGGGCGCTTATCCGTCAGCTCGCTCATGAAGATGCTTCTACGCCGTTCAGCGGCAGCCAGCGCATCGATCTGCCGCAGCCGCAGCCTTTGCGCGGCGATGAATTCCATCCGTCAGCCGCATCCCCGCTGTCGCGCCAGCCGGCCGCAGCGCGCAGCGCTATCCTCGACAGCCTTGCGCAAGGCGCGCCAGCCGCTGCCGCAGCGGATCTGTCGCTGTTCCCGCCGCCGGTCAGCGCGCCGCAGCCAGAAGCTCAGCCTGCGGCCGCAGCGGCGCAACCCGCTCAGGCATATATCGCGCCACATACTGCCCCTGCGCCGCACGCAGACACGGCGCGTCGCTTTGGCGGCCTGTTCCGCGCGCGCCGTAGCGAGCCGGTCAGCCTGTCGAAAGAGACCCTGCTCAAACCGTTACTGGAGAAGATTGCGTTATGCCGTTAGTTTGTGTGTGCTCGCCGAAAGGGGGTGTCGGAAAAACCACGCTGGCGGCTAATCTGGCCTGGGGACTGGCAAGGGCGGGCAGCAAGGTACTGGCGATCGACTTTGACGTGCAGAACGCCCTGCGGCTGCATTTCGGCGTACCGCTCAACGATGGTCGCGGCTTTGTCGCGCGTTCGGAAGAGCAGGCGGACTGGAGCCAGTCGATTCTCACCACCGGCGGCAATATTTTCGTTCTGCCCTATGGTGAGGTAACCGAGCCGCAGCGCGAGCGCTTTGAAGAAAACCTGGCGAAAGACCCCCACTTCCTGCGACGCGGGCTGGATACGGTACTGAATTATCCCGGTCTGGTAATTGTCGCTGACTTTCCGCCCGGCCCCGGCCCGGCGCTAAAAGCGATGAGTGCGCTGGTGGACATGCACCTGGTGGTCATGCTGGCTGATACCGCCTCGGTCTCATTGTTACCGCAAATTGAAAATAACCGCATGATTGGCCAGCCGCTGAATAATCGGCTTGGGCACTATTTCGTGCTGAATCAGAGCGACAACCGCCGCAATATCAGCCGCGACGTTACCGCTTTTATGCAGCAACGTCTGGGAGAGAACTTACTGGGCGTCGTGCATCGTGATGAAAGCGTGGCTGAAGCCAACGCCTCACAGCAATCCGTTTATGATTTCAGTCCGGCGTCCGCCGCCGCATTCGATATTGAACTCATTGGAAAACGCGTGGCGAACATCCTGAATATTTCCGTCGGCAATGGCGAAGTTCAGGCACCGATCCGCAGCAATCATTATTAATTGCCTGGCGTTGCCAGGCTATAAAAACAGAGCTTTTCCCAGGGTGAATCATGAATAAGATCGGGTTTTACCTGTTGCTGCTGGTGCTTGCGCCAGTCGCAGCGGTGATCGTCATTACGCCGATGGACAGCCAGAAACAATATATATTTGGCTTAATCAGTATTTTGATGATGTTTTTACTGGGCTTCAGCAAAAGCCGCAAAATAACGGTAGTTATGGTTATTCTCTCTGCGCTGATGTCCACCCGATATATCTGGTGGCGCACCACTGAGACGCTCCATTTTAATTCCGAAACAGAAGCGATTCTCGGCATCGGCTTATATCTTGCCGAAATTTATGTCTGGCTGATTTTAATTCTCGGCTTTCTGCAAACCACCTGGCCATTAAAGCGCACCATCGAACCGCTGCCGGATGACGTCACTCTGTGGCCGACCGTGGACGTTTATGTGCCGACCTATAACGAAAGCCTCGACGTCGTGCGCGATACGGTGCTGGCGGCGCAGTGCATTGACTACCCGCGCGACAAGCTGAAGGTCTACCTGCTGGATGACGGCAAACGGCCGGAGTTTGCGGTTTTCGCCGCCGATGTCGGCGTCGGCTACATTACGCGCGAGGACAACAGCCACGCTAAAGCTGGCAACCTGAACCATGCCATGAAAATCACCAAAGGCGAGCTGATCTGCATATTTGACTGTGACCACGTCGCCACGCGAACGTTTCTGCAGGCCACCGTCGGCCCTTTCCTGACCGATCCGACGCTGGCGCTGCTGCAGACGCCGCACTACTTCTATTCGCCCGACCCCTTCGAGCGTAATCTGCGCGCGGCACGCACGATTCCCAACGAAGGCGCGCTCTTTTACGGGCCGGTGCAGCAGGGCAACGATAACTGGAACGCCACCTTTTTCTGCGGCTCCTGTGCGGTGATCCGCCGCGCAGCGCTGGAGGAGATCGGCGGCTTTGCGGTGGAAACGGTAACGGAAGATGCGCATACCGCGCTGAAAATGCAGCGTCGCGGCTGGGGATCGGCATTTCTGGCGATTCCGCTGGCAGCCGGTCTGGCGACCGAGCGTCTGGGTCTGCACGTCGTGCAGCGCACGCGCTGGGCGCGCGGCATGACGCAGATTTTCCGCGTCGATAACCCGCTGCTGGGGCGCGGCCTGAAATGGCAACAGCGTCTCTGCTATCTCAACGCGATGCTGCATTTCCAGTTCGGCCTGCCACGCGTGGTGTTTCTTACCGCGCCGCTCGCCTACCTGCTGTTCAACCTGAATATCATTCACTCGTCGGCGTCGCTGATCTTCGCCTATGTGTTACCGCACCTGGTAATGTCGCTCTACGTCAACTCGCGCATGAATGGACGTTTTCGCTACACCTTCTGGGGCGAAATCTACGAAACCGTAATGTGCTTCCATCTGGTGATCCCGACGCTGCTGACCCTGCTGTCGCCCAGACACGGCAAGTTTAACGTAACCGATAAAGGCGGCCTGCTCGATCAGGGCTTCTTCGACTTTCACATTGTGCGCCCGCACGTCATCGTGGCGGCGCTGCTGGCTATCGGCATTGCCGCCGGCGTGGTGCGCGCGGTGATGCACGACTACTTTGGCGTTGACCCCTGGGTTATCGCTCTGAACGTCGGCTGGGCCCTTTTTAGTTTGATTATTCTGATGGCGGCGATTGCGGTGGCGCGCGAAACCCGCCAGGTGCGTAAATCCATCCGCATTGAGGTCGAGATACCGGCGATTATCCACTACGCCAGCGGTATCTCGTCGCGCACCCGCACCAGCGATCTCTCAATGGGCGGCGCGCAGCTGGATGCGCCGGATAACCGTCACGAAACCGATGAGATTGAAGAGATCGATCTGCTACTGCAGTCGGGTGCCATAACTATTCCGGTAAGCAAAATTTCCGGCGACGATAAGTCGATTCGTCTGCGCTTCGCCGCGATGCCGCTGGCGCGCCGCCGCGAGCTGGTGCGCGTGGTGCTGGCGCGCGCCGACGCCTGGCTCCAGCCGGAGTATAAAAAAGACAATGCGCTGCTGTCGCTGGGCACCATTATTCGCACCGTGTTCGAACTGTTCTGGCTGAGCTGGAAAGATCGGCGCGCCGGAGGCAAAGCGGCCGCGCCTGCGGCGGCAAAAGAGGACGGCGCAGCATGAAAATCCTGAGACATACGCTGCTGGCGTCATCGCTGGCGACAGCGCTGTGGCTGACCGCCGGCTGGGCGGAACCCTCCGCTAATCCCGATGCGCCGGTTAACAGTGCCGCGCCCGCCGCGCCGGAGCCAGGCACCACGACGACCCAGGAAAACAGCGCGCTGTCGGCGCTGCCGCCGCCGGACGGGCTGGAGCAACCCGATCCGCAGCTTTCGTCCGCCGCCTCCGCCGCGCCCTTTGTGCCGGGCCAGCCGGTCGCCGCGCCTGCGCCTGCCGCCGCGCTGAATCAGCCGATCAGCAACACCATTTCCGTGGCGCAGATGGGCCAGCAGCAGGGCATTACCCTGACCGGCGGCCAGCTGCAGTCCGGCATTGTCTTTACCCTGCCGGGCGATGAGGTGATCACCAACGCGCATCTTAATCTGTCGCTGCGCGTTTCCCAGGCGCTGGCAGCGCGCAATACTTCGCTGCAGCTGATGCTCAACGGCCAGCCGCTCGGCACGCTGCCGCTTGGGGCCAGCGACAGCGACGTCAGCGACTATCAGCTGGAGATCCCCGCCGCAATGGTGGTCGCCAGCAATAACCTCAGCTTCAAGATTAACGATGCGGATAAGCTGCTGTGCGAAAAAGAGAGCGCGAAAAATTATCAGGTCACCATCCTGCCGAAAACCACGCTGAGCCTGGAAGGGCAGCAGCTTAATATCGGTACGCGGCTGCGCAACTTTCCACGTCCCTTTATCGATCCGCTGCGCATGACGCCAGCGTCGGTCTCTATGGGCTTCGCCAGCAACGTCGCGCCGGATGCGATCTCCGCCGCCGCACTGGTGGCGTCGTGGCTCGGCATTCAGAGCGACTATCGCGGTATTCGCTTTCCGGTAACGCGCGGCGAGCTGCCAGAGCAAAACGGCATCCTGTTTGGCCATCCGGGCGATCGAATCGGTACGCTGACTCTGCCGCAGACCAGCGGCCCGCAGCTGACGCTGGTGGATAATCCCAATAACCCGGTTTACAAACTGCTGCTGGTTACGGGCGAGGATGACGCCCGGCTGCGTCAGGCGGCTTTGCGTCTCACCACCGGGCCGCTGAATACCGACGCCAGCAGCCTCGCCGTCCAGCCGCAGGCGATCGTCAGCCGCAAGCCCTACGACGCGCCGCGCTGGATCAACACCAGTCGTCCGGTACGCCTGAACGCGCTGCTGGACCCGAATCAGAGCCTGACGTCGACCGGCATCTGGCACGACGCGCTGCGCGTCAACTTCCGCGCCGCGCCGGACCTCTTTCTGTGGGACGGCGATACTGTGCCGGTGAACCTGAACTATCGCTTCCCGTCGGAGAGCTGGATCGACGAGAACAACTCCTTCCTGAATGTGATGCTTAACGGCACCTTCCTGCGCAACCTGACGGTCAATAAAGTGGGCCTGCTGGAGCAGGCCTGGCACCGTCTGGGCGGCGACGCGCGGCAGGAGCAGTATCAGCTGCACCTCGATCCCTGGCTGATTTACGGCGATAACCAGCTGTCGCTTTACTTCAATATCAGGCCAAAAGCGGATGCGCCCTGCGGCGTGCTGATGAACAACAACATCAAGAGCCGCATAGAAGAGGCGTCATGGATCGATCTGAGCCATACGCGTCATTTTGCGCTGCTGCCGAATCTTTCTTACTTTGTCGGCGCGTCGTTTCCCTTTACGCGGCTGGCGGACTTTAGCCAGACCACGCTGCTGATGCCGGAAAATCCAGGCAGCGCCGAAATCGCCACGCTGCTCGATCTGGCGGCGCGCGCCGGCAACGCCACCGGCGCGGCGCTGACGCAAAATCAGGTTATCTTCGGTCTGCCACACGGCGGCACCAGCCTGGCGCGGCTGGCGAAAAGCGACGTTCTGGCGATCAGCACTACCGGCGACAGGGACTTTAACCAGCAGATGCTGGCGCGTTCGCCGTTTGAAACCAACGGCAGCACCTTTGGCGTTAAAACGCCCTCTACGCTCGACAGGTTGCGCAGCTGGCTAACCGGCGACTGGTATCGGCAACCGCTGGACGCCGATCGCTACTTCTCCTCGAACGAAGCGTGGCGCGGCTTTGTCAGCTATCGCTCCCCCTGGAATCGCGATCGCACCGTGGTAATGACGGTGGCCACCAGCGACGAACAGCTGCTGCGGCTGCATGACGATTTGAACTCAGCGCGCATCAACGCGGCGATCCGCGGTGATACCGCCATCATCACCGATGAAAACGGCATTCGCAGCTTCCGCGTCGGCCCTCAGTATCCGAGCGGCGAAATGCCCTGGTACATGATGGTGGTGTGGTACGCCAGCCAGCATTCAGTGCTGTTGGCGCTGGCGGCGCTGATCCTTGCCGGGCTGGCGGGCGTCGCGGTTTTCGCTATGTTGCAGCGCCATGCGCGGCGTCGGCTCGATCCGCAGAACGTACGCGATTCCGGTAAGAAGTCAGGATAAAAATAATGAAACTAAATCAGTTAAGCACCGGGATTCGCCGCACGCTGCTGCTGGGCGGTACGCTGACCTTCTCTTTGCCGCTGCTGGCGGCGGAAAGCACCAACCCCGCCCTGCAGGCGCTGTTCGATCAGGCAGCCTACTGGCATCAGAAAGCGCATGACGATTTAGCGAAGTCTGCGCTGCAAAAAGTGGTGATGGTTGAGCCGAATAACGTTCAGGCGCTCTATCTGCTGGCACTTTACTCGCAGCAGAGTGGCGACGTCGACGGCGCAGCGCGCTACCGTCAGCAGTTGAGCAGCGTTTCGCCGCAGGATGCGCGGCTGAGCGAGCTGGACAATGCGCGTCAGCTGCAGACTATCCCGCAGGCGCAGCTATCGCTGGCGCGCCAGCAGGCGCGCAGCGGCAATATCGCCGCGTCACTGCAGACGTGGCGTAATACCTTTAACGGCAACGAACCGCCTGCCAGCGTGGCGGCGGAGTATTATCTGACGATGGCGGGCGACCGCACGCTGCTGCCGCAGGCGGTTGAAGCGCTGCGGCAATTCTCGGCGGCGCATCCACAGGATACCGGCGCCAGACTGGCGCTGGGCAAAGCCCTGACCTATCAGGACGTGACGCGCCGCGAGGGCATCGATCTGCTTGGTACGCTGGCGGACGGCAATCAGGAGGCCGATCGCTCGCTGCGACAGGCGCTGATGTGGCTTAATCCGCAGGCGGAGGACGCCGCGCGTTATCAGACCTGGCAGCAGCGCCATCCGCAGGACACCGCGGTGATGGATTACTACCGTAAAAACGTCGGCGGCGCTGAAAAGGGCGCGGGTTTTAGCGCGCTTAACAGCGGGGACGTTAGCGGCGCGCAAAACAATTTCGAAAAAGTGCTGAGCGCTAACCCACAGGACGCCGACGCGCTGGCGGGCATGGGCTATGTCGCGCAGCGCGGCGGCCGCTACGGCGAAGCGGCGGACTATCTGCAACGCGCAGCGCAGCTCGGCGGCGAACAGGGCGCGGAACGCCAGCAGCAGGCCAGCGACGCGCGCTTCTATGCCCAGCTGGCGGCGGCGCAGCAGGCGCTGAAAAGCGGCGACAGCGCGCAGGCGCTCTCGCTCAGCGAGCCGCTGACCCAGGCGGAAGGCGAAAAGGGCGTTGCCGCGAAGCTGTTTCGCGCCGACGTGCTGCGCCGCAGCAACCAGTTCAGCGAGGCGGAGCAGGCCTACCGGGCTATCCTGCAAAGCGACGTGAACAACCGTAGCGCGAAAGAGGGATTGTTTTATGTGCTGCGCCAGCAGAACCGCAGCGCCGAAGCCAGTTCGTTGCTGCCGTCGCTGCCCGACAGCGTAAGGCAGAGCGTGGCACCGCGCGGCAACAGCAGCGATCCCGTTCGTCAGCAGGCGAAGCGCGAGCAGCAGGCGGGTAACATCCGCGCGGCGATCGTCACCCTGCAGCAGGGGGTTCAGCGCTATCCCAACGACGGCTGGCTACGTCTCGATCTGGCGCGCCTTTACCGCGCGCAGGGCGATACGCAGCAGGCCGCCAGCGTTATGGTCGCTGCGATGCGCGACGGCGCAAGCGTCGGCGAGCGCTATGCCGCCGCCATTAACGCCAGCGAAAGCGGGGGCTGGCAGCAGGCCAGTTCGCTGCTGGCGGGTATCCCTGCCAGCGCCCAGACGCGCGACATGCGCGAGCTGGCTCAGCGCGTAAACTTCAATCTGCAGATGGCGACCGCCGATCAATACCTGACGCAGGGCGCAAACGCGGCTGCCGCCAACACGCTGAAGGCGCTGGCGCAGACTCCGCCGACGAATCCGGTGGACGCAGGCAATCTGGCGCAGAAGCTCGCCAGAGCAGGCGAGGTCGCCGCCGCCGTCGCAATCGTGCGCGACAATATGCAGCGCGGCGTACAGGGCAATGCGGGCGACTACGCGGCGCAGGTTGCAGTGCTGAATCAGGCAGGCCTTGGCAGCGAAGCGCAGCGCTTTCTCAGCCGACCTGAACTGCAGGCGCGCAGCACGCCGACGCAGCTGGCGGGCATTCGCAACGGCTACGTAATTAACGAGGTCGATCGCCTGCGCGAGCAGAAACAGTACGCCGCCGCCTATGACAAGCTGATCGGCGCCTTACAGCACGATCCGCAGAACCGCGATCTGATGTTCGCCATGGCCCGTCTCTATCAGGACGGCAAGATGAACAAAGAGGCGGGCGTGGTCTATGACTATCTGATGACCCAGGACACAGCGACCCAGGATGCGCGCGTCGGCGCTATCAATGTGGCGCTGGCGCAAAACAATCTGCAGCGCGTCAACGAACTGTCTCGTGGCCTGCAGGCGCAGCAAACGCCGGAACGCCTGCTGCTGCTGGCGCGCGTCGCCGACGCTAACGGCGATCGCGCCCAGGCGATAAGCTACCTGCGTAGCGCGCGCGGCCAGCTGACGGGTCTGCAGGGAGCGCAGAGCGGCGAGACACCCACCATCGGCGGCCTGGCGCTGGCGGATAATCCTTTTATCAACCGCAGCACCTCACCGGTAGGACGTTCGGCTTCCAGCTACGGCAGGGTACTGCCGTGGCAGAGCGCGCCGGCTGACGTGGTGCGCGGCGGCGAGGCGGCGGCGCTGGCGGGGGGCGACAATTCCTCGCTGCAGCAGGCGCGCACTCTGCATCAGATCGACAGCATGATGGAAGGACTGCAGGAGCAAACCGGCAGCTGGGCGCAGGGTCAGGTGCAGGTGCGCGGACGTGACGGCGAGTCAGGCCTCAGCAAGCTGACCGAAGCGAAAGCGCCGCTGACCTTCTCAACTGTGCCCTTTGGCAATGCGCGTTTCGATTTCACTATGACGCCGGTCTCGCTGACGGCGGGCAGCGCGGCGGGCGACGCGTGGCGTCGCTTCGGCAGTAATGCGCTTGAGCAGGCCAAAGTGGTTGCCGCAGGCAGCGCGAAGGTGACCGATGTGCCGAGCGCCTCTACCGATTCGCAAAAGGCGTCCGGCGTAGAGCTTAACCTGGCGCTGAAAGGCGACAGCTATAAGATCGACCTCGGCAGCACGCCGCTGGGCCAGGATCTCAGCACGCTGGTGGGCGGCGTGCAGTGGTCGCCGAAGCTGACCGACTTCCTGACGCTCATCCTCACCGGCGAGCGTCGCGCAATGACAGACAGCCTGCTCTCGTATGTCGGCGCGCAGGACAAAGCGAGCGGCAAACGCTGGGGCAGTGTCACCAAAAACGGCGGCAACGCGCTGTTGAGCTATGACAACGGCGATGCTGGCTTTTACGTTGGCGGCGGCGCCTACCGCTACGCTGGCGAGAATGTGGCGAGCAACAACAGCCTCAACGCCACGGCGGGCGCTTACGTGCGGCCTTTCCATACCGACGATCGCGAGCTGAAGGTCGGCATGAGCCTGAACTGGATGGATTTTTCGAAAAACCTCAGCTATTTCAGCTATGGCCAGGGCGGTTACTTCAGCCCGCAAGACTATGTAGCGGTCTCTTTCCCCGTGGATTTTACCCGCAAGTTTGACGATCTGAGCCTGAAGATCGGCGGCTCGGCTGGCTACCAGTCCTACAGTCAGGATCGCAGCGCTTATTTCCCCAACGATCCCTCTCTGCAGGCGCAGCTGGAATCCTATGCCGCGAGCGGCGCGGTGAAGAGCGCTTACTATAGCGGCGGCGGCAAAAGCGGCATCGGCTACAACCTGCATGCCGGCGCGGACTACAAGGTGAACAAAGATGTCACCATTGGCGGTCAGCTTGGCTACGACACCTTTGGCGACTACAGCGAAAGTACGGCACAGCTCTACTTCCGCTATCTGTTTGGAGATAACTAATGGGTGAGCATATGGGTGCGGTAAGCCACACGCATCAGCCTGGCTGGTTCGATCTGGTCAGCGTGATGATGGAAGGGATGCTCGCGAATGCGGGCAGAGAAGAGGCGGAGGCGTTTCTCTACAGCATGGGCGAATCGCTGGCGGCACGCTATCCTTTGCCTGACGCGCGTACGGTGCAGGATCTGGAGCGCGACATGAATTTGCAGCTGGCCCGCTTCAGCTGGGGGTTTGTTCAGCTACAGCCGCAAGACGCGGCGATTCTGCTGAAGCATCATGCGCTTCCTGCGGGCGACGGCGCGCTGGACGCGGAAAGCTGGCAGTCGGCGATGGCCGCTGTGCTGGCGGGACTTTACGGCGGCTGGCTGCGCGCCCAGGGCGGCGGCGCGGCGGTTGCGGTAACGCTGGAGTTTAACGATGGCAATACGCTGCACTATCGGTACTAACGGAGCGATGAGATGACAAAGCCAGCCTGGCTGAGATGGGTGATTTTTTTCATGGTGATGATGGTAAGCGCGCAGGCTTCGGCCGACGGCTGGAGCACCTTCAAGAGCCGCTTTTTAACCCCGGAAGGACGTATTGTCGATAACGCCAACAATAACGTCAGCCATACGGAAGGGCAGGGCTACGGCATGCTGCTGGCGGTAGCGAACGACGATCGCGCCACGTTCGATAAGCTGTGGGGCTGGACGCGCCAGCACCTGCTGAATACGCAAAACGACCTCTTTTACTGGCGCTATACGCCAGATGTGAGCGATCCGGTAGCGGATAAGAATAACGCCTCCGACGGCGACGTGCTTATTGCCTGGGCGCTACAGCGCGCGGCCGATAAATGGTCTTCGCAGGCCTATCAGCAGGCGTCGGATCGGATTCAGCGCGCCATTGTGAAGCATAACGTGGTGACCTTCGCCGGCCATACGGTAATGCTGCCGGGCGCGCAGGGTTTCAACAAGAGCAGCTATGTCGTGCTGAACCCCTCTTATTTTCTCTTCGAGGCCTGGCGCACCTTTGCCGACCACAGCCATCTCAAGGTGTGGAACACCTTGATTGATAACGGCATGGATCTGCTGGGCGCGATGCATTTCGGCAAAACGGGTCTGCCGCTCGACTGGGTGGCGCTGAATGCTGACGGCTCGGTCGCGCCAGCGGTGGGCTACTCCGGCCGCTTCAGCTACGACGCGATTCGCGTGCCGCTCAATATCTGGTGGTATGACCCGCAAAGCCTGCGTCTGGTGCCGTTTCAGAACGTCTGGCAGCGTTACGGCCGCCTGACGACGCCCGCCTGGTTCGACGTGCTGGGCAACAGCAACGCGCCTTATAATCTTGACGGCGGCTTGCTGGCGATCCGCGATCTGACGCTGAACGAGACGGGGTATATCAGCGACCGGATTGCGCCGGATCAGAACTACTTTTCCGCCAGTTTGCAGCTGCTGGTGTGGCAGGCCTTGCAGGAGAAGCGCTAAGCGTTTACCTGCTGCGCAGGGACTCTGGCTTCGCTGTGCGAACGGGCGCTAAGCAGAGGGTGTTTGCAGCCGTCGAACCCTGGCGCGGGTTTTGTTCGCCTGGCAGCGGGGGCTTCAGTGCAGGTTTCGTTCGCACGACAGGCGGGGGCTTTAGTGCAGGTTTCGTTCGCTTAACAGCGGAGGAGCCTCAGCGCAGGTTTCGTTCGCCCAACAGCCGGGCAGTTTCATCCCGCCCTCTGCGGGCGACCGAGCAGGGCCGCAAGGCGTCGGCCCTGCACCCGCGCCCTGGGCCAGCTTCGCCGCCCGCTACGCGGGTTCCTTCGCTTCGTC
>NZ_DJDN01000017.1:0-30577 GCF_002431095.1 Pantoea sp. UBA5923
TCTATGCTCAGCTGGAATGCGAGCATATTGCGTTAAACGATTTAACTTATTTCGTTGAGCACTGTCCTGAGGACCCGGTCAGCGAAATGATCAAAGTGCAAATTCACGCAATTGAACAGAAACAGGTGACGCTGCACTAAGCGCACCACACAGTTAAGGAAAGGGCATGACTCAGAAAGTCGTCACTATTGGTGATATCAAGGTCGCTAACGATCTGCCATTTGTGCTGTTTGGCGGCATGAACGTGCTGGAATCGCGCGATCTCGCCATGCGTATTTGCGAACACTACGTTAAGGTCACCGACAAGCTCGGCATTCCGTACGTGTTCAAGGCCTCTTTTGACAAGGCGAACCGCTCTTCCATCAAATCCTATCGCGGTCCAGGCCTCGAAGAGGGCATGAAGATTTTCCAGGAGCTGAAGCAGGCGTTTGGCGTGAAGATCATTACCGACGTGCACGAGGCGGCGCAGGCGCAGCCGGTGGCCGACGTAGTAGATGTGATCCAGCTGCCGGCGTTTCTGGCGCGTCAGACCGACCTGGTTGAAGCGATGGCGAAAACCGGCGCGGTCATCAACGTGAAGAAGCCGCAGTTCGTCAGCCCGGGTCAGATGGGCAATATCGTGGATAAGTTCGCGGAAGGCGGCAACGATAAGGTTATTCTGTGCGATCGCGGCAGCAACTTTGGCTATGACAATCTGGTTGTCGACATGCTCGGCTTCAACGTGATGAAAAAAGTCACCAATAACAGCCCGGTGATTTTCGACGTGACCCATGCGCTGCAGACGCGCGATCCGTTCGGCGCTGCCTCTGGCGGCCGTCGCGCTCAGGTGGGCGAGCTGGCGCGTGCCGGTATGGCGGTCGGTATTGCCGGTCTGTTTATCGAAGCGCATCCGGATCCGGATCACGCGAAATGCGACGGCCCGTCCGCGCTGCCGCTGGATAAGCTTGAGCCGTTCCTGGTGCAGATGAAAGCGATTGACGATCTGGTGAAGAGCTTCCCGGAGCTGGATACCAGCAAATAAGCTGCGCTTCACCAGGCAAAATAAAAAAGAGCGAGAGATCGCTCTTTTTTTTCGTCGCTTTGCTGCCTGGGCGCGGCGGGTTGCTAAAGCATGATGGTAAGGAGATAGCCCGCAAATAAGGCCAGGTGCGCGGCGCCGTTCAGCACATTGGTGCGTCCGGTGGAAAAAGAGATCTGGCACAGGATCAGCACCGCCGACATCATGACCATCTGCGGCGGCTCAAGGCCAAACACCAGCTGCTGGCCGGTCAGCGTGGCGATAATCGTTACCGCCGGTACGGTCAGAGAAATGGTCGCCAGTACGGAGCCGAAGAAGAGATTCATGGCGCGTTGTACCTGATTCATCAGCACCGCCTTCAGCGCGCCCAGTCCTTCCGGCGACAGGATCAGCAGCGCGACCAGAAAGCCGGTGAACTGCGCAGGCGCATTAAACTCCGACAGCAGTTGCTCCAGCGTCGTGGCGTTCATCTTGGTGACGCTGATAACCGCAATCAGATGCACGATCAGCCAGACGGTATGCCAGACGCTGCTGTGCGCAGAAGGCTTGCCGTGATGGGGGTCGCCATCGTCGCTGTCGTCCTCATGCTCGTAGACAAACAGGCTCTGATGCGTGCGCGTCTGGATCAGCAGGAAAACGCCATACATCGCTGCCGAAATCGCCGCAATCAGCAGCGCCTGGGTGGTAGTGAAGTTGCCGCCCGGCAGCGCGTTGGGAAACACCAGCACCAGTATCGCCAGCGGAAAGATGGCGATCAGATACTGCTTTACCCCGGCGAGATTCACATACTGAGTGGCGAACTTACGCCCGCCCAGCAGCAGCGAGAACCCGACCAGCCCGCCGGTGACAATCATAATGATGGAGTAGAGCGTGTCGCGCATCAGGGCTGGCGCGGCGTCGCCGGTCGCCATCAGCGCGGAGATCAGGCTGACCTCAAGGATAACCACCGACAGACTCAGGATCAGCGAGCCGTAAGGTTCGCCCAGCCGGTGCGCCAGCACGTCGGCATGGCGCACCACGCTAAACGCGCTGCTGAGGATCGCGACCAGCGCCAGCAGGTTGATGCCGATAACCACGGGCAGGCCGTTTGCTCCGCCGAAGAAGAACAGGACGCCAAGGGCGGCAAGGGGAAGTATCAGCGAGAACTCTTTGTGACGTGTTTTTTCATAGGTAGTCATTCACCATCCTCTTAAGGGAAAAGCTTCGGCGAAACCCAAACGGGGCTTCACAAAAAGAGTAGAACTTTTATGTCGTCAGAGAGTGTAACTTTTCACCGTTTGCTATGTGGAAAATTTACCACTTTTTACTTTCAGTAAAATAATCTTCAACTGCGGTAAAAGAAACGGTAAAGATAAATTAGCTATTAAATTTCATTCGGTTAACTGTTTTAGTAAAACAAGCTCAACTGCTTTATTTGCGGTTTTTTGACAGGATAACCACGTTTTTTAGCGGCTTTATTCTACTTGTGCGTGGTACCGCAATGAAATCCAGGGTTGAAATTTTTAGCGCATACGCCAGGCTTAGATAAGGCCCTGAATGGAGGAGATGCAATGCCGTATAAGAACCGTGAAGCGCTGCCGGACAACGTTAAACATGTACTGCCGCCGCACGCGCAGGAGATCTATCAGAAGGCTTTTAACAGCGCCTGGGATCAGTACAAAGACAAGGATGAGCGCCGCGGCGATGAGTCGCAGGAAGAGGTCGCGCACAAAGTTGCCTGGTCGGCGGTGAAAAAGGAGTACGAAAAGGGCGATGACGATAAGTGGCACCCGAAAAAGTAACCCTCCACGAAAGGCCAGTGATACTGGCCTTTTTCTTAAATTACTTTAAATTTGTTGCTTATTCCTGGCCTTGAAAGCGTTGCGGAAAATGCATAATGTCAGCTAACGTTGCCGCTCACCGCGTCGCTCGTATGTCGATTTAACCAGGGAGCATGTTCGACAGGATGTAAGAGAAGTCAGGAGGTCGCATTGTTAACCCGAGAATTTTTATTAAAAGCAGACTGCAAAACGTCATTCGGCGATATTGAAGAGTCCCTGCTCTGGAGCTGCGAGCAGCGCGCCGCATCGCTGGCAGCCACGCTGGCCTGTCGTCCCGACCAGAGCCCGGTCTGGATCTTCGGCTATGGCTCGCTGATGTGGAACCCCATTTTTGAAGCGGACGAGGTTGCATCCGGCACGCTGGAAGGCTGGCACCGCGCCTTCTGCCTGCGCCTGATTGCCGGACGCGGCACCTCGTCCCATCCCGGCCGTATGCTGGCGCTGAAAGAGGGCGGATCAACCAGCGGGCTGGCGTTTCGCCTGCCGGAGACGCGCCTGCATGAAGAGCTGGAGCTGCTGTGGAAGCGCGAGATGATCACCGGCTGCTATCTGCCGACCTGGTGTGAGCTGACGCTGGAGGATGGCCGCAGCGTGACCGCGCTGGCCTTTATCATGGACCCGCGCCATCCACTCTATGAATCTGACTCCTGCCCGGAGGCTGTCGCGCCGCTGATCGCGGCGGCAAGCGGCCCGCTGGGCAGCAATGCGCAATATCTCTTTTCGCTGGAGCAGGAACTGGCGAAGCGCGGCATGGAGGAGGAGAGCTTAAGCCGTCTGGCGCATCAGGTACGTGCGCTACAGGCGGGAATGCACTGCGCGCAGGGGTAGCGGCTCGCGGCGTGCCGATCCACGCCGCGAAAGCGCATCAGTTCCCCGGATTCAGCAACCAGGTGCCTGGCTTATCAATCACCAGCGACTGCGCGCGCATGCTGGTTCCTGAGTGCACTTCAATACGATACTGACCAGCCGCCAGATTAAGCGCGGCGAAACCGTTGTTGCCGGTTTTCACCTCAACTGGCTGACCGTTCAGCACCACGTTGGCGCCGCGTTCCAGTTTAAGATAGACCGTCGCCAGCGCGGCGGGCGTGGCTGCTGCCGGCGGCGAATTATTGACGCCCGAGTTAGCCGCAACGGCTGGCGCTGCGTTTTCCGGCGTCGCGTCGCGTCTGTTAGTTAGCCAGGTCACCACGATCACCGCCAGCAGCGCGACCGCCGCCAGCGCCACCAGACCCGGCGACAAACGGCGCACGTTGCGCGGCGTCACCGGCTCAACGCTGGCCGAACCGTGATTCACCGCCATCACCACCGGCGCAGGCGTAACGATCTCCTCTTCCTCGACAACGGGCGCCGGGGCTGGCGCAGGCAGCGGCTCCGGCGCAGGCTGCAGACTATTCACCACCGCCTCCACGTCGCTGACGGGCAGGTCAATCAGCGCTGCAAAAGCGTCAATCGACTGCGGGCGATCGGCGGGCTTCATCGCCAGCGCGCAGTCCACCGCGTGCAGCAGCGGCAGCGAATAGCCCGCTGGCTTACGTTCAACCAGCGGCTGGTAGTTATCCTCGATGCAGCGCACCACGCTGACCGGCGGCGGATTGCTGGTGATCAGGCTGTGCAGCACCGCGCCGAGCGCATAAATATCGGTCCAGGGGCCCTGTTCGTTTTCACCCTCTTCGCTGTACTGCTCAATCGGCGCGAAGCCCGGCTTCAGCATAATCTCGGTTTCGTCTGACAGATTGCCGATCTCTTTGCGCGCCGAGCCGAAGTCGAGCAGAACCGGCAGCTGGTTTTCCTGAATCTGAATATTATCCAGCGAAATATCGCGATGCAGATAGCCCGCCTGATGAATCGTGCTGATGGCGCCGAACAGCGGCGGCAGCAGGCGACGGATCCAGGCTTCGTTCACCGCATCCGGGCTGGTAAGCTGCCACTCTTTCAGCGTCATGCCGCTGTAGTAGAGCGTGCCCATATAGGCGGTGCCGTTCTGTTCCCAGAAGCGCAGCACGTGCAGCAGGCCGGGATGGTTAAAGCGCGCCAGCAGACGCGCCTCCTGAATAAAGCTGGTCAGACCGGCATTAAAAAGCTTCTGATAGCGCTCGCCGCGTAGCTCAAGCGACATATCCTCTGCGCGTACCGCCAGCGATACCGGCATATACTCTTTAATAGCGATGGTGCGTTCGAGCTGATGATCCCACGCGCGGTAAACGATGCCAAAACCGCCGCCGCCAATCACTTCCTTGATTTCAAACTCGTTAAAACGGTATCCCGCAGGGAGCGCGTTGGGCACCGCTTTTTGATTATCATTTGCCGACATAGTGAACTCTCTGAACACCGCCTGGCAGGCAGGCTGCGCTGTAATTAATTGATGTTACGCCACGCACCTATCGCCGGATCAACCAGATCGGCGTGCAGGGTGTCGATCAGTAACACATTCACTTTTTGCTGTGGCATAAACTGCGGTCCCCAAAGACCGCGCAACGTTTCCACCCGCGATTTCACGGCGTCAGGGTCCTGCTGCGCCGTATTCTTATCCATTTTGACCAGTAGCGCGCCGTTAAAGCGCCAGACGTGGCTCGCCTCGTCGAAAGGCAGCACCAGCCAGCTGTCCGCCGCATCGGCGCGCGTGACGATCATGCGCTCTTTATTGACGGCGACAATCTGCAGTGAATTGCCGGAGATCGACAGATTCGCAACAGGGTAGCCCTGATAAAAGGTGACCGGCAGAGGCCTGTTTTTCCCCTTATCCGCTAAGATTATCTCGCTTTTGCCTTCCAGCCAGCCCTCCTGTGGGCACTGCGCTTTCGCGCTGTCGGGAATAAACAGCGACTGTCCATCGGCGTCCCATGAGGTGCGGAAGCGGCAGCCGCCAGGCAGATCGAAATGCTGCAGCGGCGCGGTATTGGCCGGACGTGACAGATCGAGCGGCGCGGCGTTAGCGGCGCTGGCGCTGGCGGTGGCGTCAGCCATCACAATGGGCCGCCAGTTTTGCAGTTTGCTGGCGCTGCCGCTGGCCAGTACGCCGCCCTCTTTGTTAGTCATTTGCCAGGGCAGTTCGTCCAGCGTGCCGCACTGGTTCGCCAGCAGCGTGCCGACACGCGGCAAAAACGTCGTCAGCACAGCAGAGTCGGTGCTTTTACCCGACACGATGCGCAGCGGCAGCGACTCTTTGCACCAGTCATCGGGCGCTTTGCTTTTTACGCCGTCAATAAAGACCTCCAGCGCCAGGCTGGGGGAATAAACCACGCGATAATCTTCGGCCTGCGCGCTGAAGGCGATAAGCAAGGTCGCAATGCCGGACAACCATAATTTCATAATGATCCCTGGTATCAGTCGCGGGGCGGCAAAAAGCGTGCCGAATCCGCCGCAGAATAAAGCAACGTGGCGTCCTGAGGTTCGCCGATCCACACAGAGAGCGCGCTGAGATTATCCTTCTTCACGCTGCGGCTGACCGCTTTTTCCATCAGGGCCAGCCACTCTTCGCAGGCATTTACCATACGCAATGCCTGCTCCATCTCCCTGGTCGTCAGGTTAAGCCAGAATCCGTCAGTGCAGACCAGAAAGGCGTCGCCATCCTCCAGCGCCAGCTCGGCGGAAAAGGTAACCGGACGCGCTGGATCCGCGCCGAGCGCATTATAAAGTAAATTACTGTTAATGCCGGTATTTTCATAGCCCGCATCCTTTAGCTGCTGCGCCAGACTGTGATCGCGCGTGACGTCGAACAGCGCGCCGTGGCGAAAATGATAAACCCGGCTGTCACCAGCGTGCGCCCACCAGGCGCGCCGCTGCGGGCGGTCAATAAACAGGGCGGCCAGCGTAGTGCTCATCTGCGAAAAACCAGGCTGCTGCGCCTGCGCCTGCCGCAGCGCCGCGCGGCAGTGCTCAATCGCCGCGTGGGTATTCTCCGGCGTCAGCCGGGGCTGGTCATTCAGCTCGGCCAGCAGGGTGTCGCGCACCAGCTGCGCGGCGCGATCGCCGCCTGACAGGCCCGCCACGCCGTCGCATACCACAAAGCAGGCTTTCTCCTCGGTAATTTCCGCGCCGGTGCGGTCCTGGTTCTCATCGCGCAGCCCCTGCTGGCAGCGACTGGCAAAAACAATCTTCATGCTTCATCCGTCCGGGTCTGCGAATCTTTGTACTGGTTGACTTCCACGTCGTAGGCGTGCAGAAAGGCCTCGCCGAACAGGGTATGGAAGTCATCTTCAATCTCGCCGGCGGTGCGCTGATAATTGCGCGTAAAGTAATCCCAGAGCGCGGCTTTTCGGGCGACAGAGAAGGGGAGTCTGGGCAGAACGCCCTCGCTGCGCGCCTGCTCTTCCAGACGCTGCGGGTTAAACGACTGCAGCATGGCGGCGATAATCGCGCGAATACCGGCGATCATGCCAAGCTGATGCGCCTGCAGATCCACCAGCGCGTCGCGCACCGCCTGTTCCGGCGGCATAAAGCCGGGCATCTGGCTCTGATACATCTGCATCAGCACCGTTTTGCCGGAAGGCAGGATTTTAAAGGGGTTATTCGCCTCATTCAGGATCATTGTCATATCCGCCTTAACGCCGCGCTTCAGGATCTGGCGCGACGACAGCAGCGCGACCGTACCCTGCGAAAAGAGGCTAAGCATACGTCCCGTAACGCGCATCTGCTCTTCATCAATAGGGGTGGCGTGGCCGTTGCTCAGCCCCATGCCCTCCAGCAGCGCGGCGATCAGTTTTTCCTGATCCTGCAAAGCGGCACCGGTCAAACGCGGCGACTCGCTTTTTTGCGGTTCGATCGCCAGCCGCGCGTCGCTGTGGCGCGATGCGGCAGGGGACGCAGAGACAACGCTTTCCACCGGCTCTGCGTCGAGGCCCAGCGGATCCTCCTCCAGCTGCATCTCACTGACAAACAGCGCCAGCGGGTCATCTTTCGCCGTGTCGGCGCGCGCCGGGTCCTGTACCGCAATCTGGTATTCGCCAATTTGCAGCGCATCGCCATGCTGCAGCCGAACCTGCATGCCCCGATCCAGCACGACGCCGTTATGCACCACCGAGGTTACGCTGCCCTGGCTGGTCAGGCGACACTCGCCGTCGGCGGAAAGGTGTACCAGCGCCTGCAAACGCGAAATGGCGCGCGATTCATCCGGCAATACCAGATCGTTATCCTGGCTACGGCCAATAGTGCCGCCGGGCGGCTGAAACGCCACGGTTTTTACCGGAACATCCGTATTGCACTGCACAATGGTAAATTGCATGAGTCATCCCGTGTCTGATGGGCAAACGCAAGGCCGTTATTCGAACATTGGCGGATAGAGGCCGTTACGTCCCGGCTGTGTACCTGCCGCCGGGTTAAAAAGTAGTGAAAACAGTTGCGCCGTCAGGTTGCCGCTGTGCTTGTGAGTCGCATGGGCGAAGCCATCGCAGCGATTGGTCCACCAGTAGCTGATATGCTGCTGCGGATCGAACCGGTCCGCCGCCTCGCGCCAGCTCAGGGTACAGGGCAGATCGCTGAAACCAATCACCTCCATAATGTCGGAGCGCTGCTTCTCCGGCACCAGCAGCGGCGGCAACGCCTGAATCTGCTGCTCCAGCTGCGCGGCGGCGATCTGCACCCGTACCGCCTGGTAGAGCGTGGCGCCTAAGTCCTGAAACCAGTCGCCGGATATGGCGAGCTGTGCCGGATGCCACTGGCTGAGCGGAAAGGTGCGCAGCGCCAGCAGCGGCCAGGCGCGCCCCACGCGGTCACATGAGGGCATCAGGCAGCCCATCTGCACCTGCTGCACCCCCGGCGTAACCGGCAGGACGAAGTTCCACACTGGCGCCTGCAGAAACCAGCTGGTGGCCGCCTGCTCCTGGCTGTGCCAGTGCATCAGCCCTTGCTGAAACCAGTGGGTCCAGGGCGCGATATGTTTTTCACTCAACCGGTGGCGCAGGAAATCGCCGGTTGAGGGGAGCTTCCCGTACCAGCCGGGAGCGACGATCGCAGCCATCTCTCACCTCATCATTACTCGCTATGCGCGGTCAATCGCTTCGCGGCCACCGCAGGGGTGACGGCCAGCGCGCTGCCTTCCCGACCCGCATTTTTAAGATTTTCCGCAAGTTTACGCATCATCAGCGCATTGTCGCGCGCATAGGGCGAAGACTGAATCTGCTGATCCAGCAGCTGGCTGAGGTGCCAGTCGAGCTGCTGCAGATCGCGCGCGCTGACGTTCTCAGGCAGCGAGTGCTGCAAATTCTGCATCAGCCAGGCGCGCAGAAATTCACCGTCATAGTTGCGCGGCTGGTAGAGCATCTGATAGGCACGCAGCGCGTTGCGGCTGTATTCATTATCATCGCCCTTGTCGTTTCGCAGCAGATTAGTGATCTGCTGCGCGACGCGCGGTAATAGCAAAGACTTTAGCGCATTTTGATAAAGCGCCCAGGCCGCGTCGCTGACCTGGGTGCCGCGATAAAGCCCGGCGCGCATAGTAACAGGCGGATTATCCAGAGAAAAATGATCGGAGAGCGGCAATTTCACCAGGTTGTTCAAAAAGGGAAGCAGATCAAAAATATTATCGGCTGGCTGATGGATCACCTGCTGGCTCTGCTTCACGATGGTCGGCACGCGATCCGCCACCTGGCTGAGATAGCGCTGGTTCTGGAAAAAGCTAATCAGCCAGAGTCCCGAGGCGATAGTCAGCGCGCCCGCCAGCACGCCGTAACCAATCCAGTGAAACAGCTGATTACGGTGCTCCCAGTGGCGGTTGCTGCCGGCAAGGCCGCTTTCGCGAAACACCAGATCGCTGAGGAGATCGCGAATAAAAAAGCTCTGCCCCTTATTGCCGGGAATCGGGCTGTTGCGGTTAACGCTGTCCCAGGCGGCGATGGTCTGACCGCTCGCCTGCGGCAGCTGCAGCTTGCGGCTCAGCTCGCCCATAATGCGGTCGAAGGGCAGGCCCTCCTGGGTGCCGCTGGTAAAAAAGAGTCCGCGGGCGCTCCAGGCGATCGACTCCTGCTGACCGGAGAAAACCACGTCGAGATACTCGTTCAGCAGCGGGCGCAGCGAGGCGAACTCCTGCGGAAAGAGGAAACAGTCGGCGCGCTGGTTAAGGTCACGCTCCTGCGCCATTTTGTGGCTCAGCTGCTGCTGAAGCTGACGCTCCAGACGGTGGAACTGCTGATTAAAGCTGCGATGCCAGTCGTCTTTATGCGGCTTGCCCGGCTCCCAGGGGAAGGTAAAGCCCCAGATAGCGTCGCGCTGGCGTTTCTCCAGCGCGACGAAATAGCCCATAAACCCCTTCAGCAGATCGGTCTTGGTCACCATGACATAAACCGGAAAGTGAATACCGGTCTGCTGGTGCAGCTCGCTCAGGCGGTTGCGCATGGCGCTCGCCTGGGCAAAGCGCGTCTCGGCGGATTCACTCAGCAGATCGGCCACGCTGAGCGTCATGATCACGCCGTTGATCGGCTGGCGCGTGCGGTAGCGCTTCAGCAGGTTAATAAAGCTGTGCCACTCCCCGGCGTCGCGCGCGCGCTGGCTCTCCTGCAGGGTATAGCGTCCGGCGGTGTCGATCAGCACCGCCTGGTCGGTAAACCACCAGTCGCAGTGGCGGGTGCCACCGACGCCGCGGATTGCGGTTTTGCCGACGCTGTCGGTCAGGGGAAAATCGAGCCCGGCATTCAGCAGCGCGGTAGTTTTACCCGCGCCAGGAGCGCCGATCACCAGATACCACGGCAGCTGATAGAGATAGCTGGAGTGCATGCGCGCCAGCCAGCGGCTGTTGCTCTTGCGGCTAAAGGGCATGCGTTTTAGCTGCGTCACCGCCTCGCTGAAGCGCTGAGTAAGCAGCTCTTCAGTCGCCTGCCGCTCGGAGAGATCTTCCGCGCTGGTCTGCTGTAGCGTAGTGAGCAGCTTGCTGTTAAACCAGGCGCGATAGAGCGAAGGGATAAACTGAAACAAAATCCAGATAAAAAAGAGTGCGCCTACCGTCAGCTGGCGCGGCAGTTCAGGCTCCAGCGGTCGGGTTTCCCCCCAACTCCAGAGCGGGCCGAGGATCCAGACGAGGCAGCTCAGCGCCGTAACGCCGATAAAGCTCCAGAGCAGGCGATGGGTCAAAACAGGGCGTAAGGATGCGCGCATTACTGAGCTCCTTGATGATTGCCAAGCGTTTCCGGCGCGGCAAACAGGGTGATCTCAACGCGACGATTGCGTGTCCGGTTTTCATTGCTGTCGTTGGGCAGCAGCGGATCGCTGTCGCCGCGTCCTTCAGAACGGATCGCGTGGCCGTCGGCGAGCTGCGTCTGCAACAGCTGCGTCACCGCGCGGGCGCGAGCGAAGGAAAATTCATAGCTGGAGGCGAAGCGGCTGTTATCTACCGGACGATTGTCGGTAAAGACCGACACCAGCACCGTACCTTTAACGTTCTTCATCGCCGTGGCGACGCGGGCCAGCAGCGCGCGGCCCACCGGATTAATGGCGGTGCCCTGTTCGGCGAACAGCTTATCGGCGGGGATAATCACTTTACTGCCGAAGGCGCCGTCGCTGACTTCAAGCTGACCGGCGGCAATCACGTCGTTGAGGCGCTGACGCAAATCAAGCAGCGCCTGGGGCGAGGAGGGGCGACGCCCGACGGTGATCTGCGGCAGCGGCGTCTGGTAAATCGCACGCAGCAGCGGTTCGGCGTCGTTGCCCAGCCGCCAGTTAAGGGCGCTGTAGAGCAGGCAGGCGATCAGCGCGGCGAGGGTAGCGCAAGCCCAGAGCGGAATCATCGGGCGGGAGATGCTGCTGACCAGCGGATGCACCTCGACCAGCGGCCTGGCGTTCTCGCTTTGCGGCTGCCGCGTTTCCTCAATCAGCTTCGCGAGGCGCTTGCGGATGGCGTCGCACTGCACCCGTCCGCTGTCGCTGCCGCGATAGCGGCCTTCGTAGCCGAGCAGCAGACAGTAGTGCACCATTTCCAGCAGCCAGAGATGCTGGGCCGGACTCTGCGATATGCGCGACAGCAGCTGGAAAAATTTTTCGCCGCCCCAGCTTTCGTTATGGAAGGTAACCAGCATGCCGTTGCCTGACCAGACGCCGCGCGTGCCCCATGGGGTTTGAGCGGCAGCCTCATCCAGCGCGCTGCACAGGCAGTAGCGCGCGCCAATAATCATCTCGAACGGCAGCCCGGCCTGTTTGCAGCGCTGCTCGAACTGACGGATTTCATCAATCAGCGACTGACGCAGGCCCGCGGGATCGTCGTGCGTGACCGCCTGGCGAAGCTGCACCACGGCATTCAGCAGCGGCGCCGCAGCCTGTAATAAAAGATTATCGTTGCCCGAGGCGTTCACCTCTGCGGCCTGCGATTCTTGTGTCATTAACGGGGATTCTTCCAGACAAGAACAAATCCCTGAGTGGCTAGCTCAGGGATTACGTACTGGCAATATGCGCCGGATTTCATTATCAGTCTAAGATCCAGGTCGCGGTATCGTTGGTGCGGCACGCTTTACTGGCGCCGCCGACATCGACACAGACCTGCTTATTCTTACCGCGCGGGCGAGGGCGATCGCTGCGCAGGGTCGCGTCGTAGCGGCTGCTTTCCACGCCCGCTTTCAGCGGAACATAGCCAATCAGCGGGCCGTCAGCCTGGTCGGCGATCGCCAGCCAGTGGTTTTCGACGCTGCCCAGCACTTCGAACGGCTTACCGTTTTCAAGGTAACGCACCACTTTGCCGCCATAATCGGGCGTGGTCATCACCGAAGCTGCGTAGAGCGCGCGCCAGGTCTCATTAACCGGGGTAAATTCGGCAGGCGCGGCGACCGCATGACGATGAACTAACTTAACGCCATTGACTTCGCTGGTGACCAGCGTGTCATCGGTGACAGACGGCGGCGGTGCTTTACAGCCTGCCAGGGTCAATGTCGCCAGCAGCATTAACGCAAGACTCTTTTTCACCATGTTCCTCGATTTCATCAGAGTAACTGCATAATACGCCGCCATCGTCATCCCTGTGACGACCTGCGCGCTGCATCATGCCTTCACAGCATCAGCTAAAAAAACGGACAAATTACATCAGGATAGTACTGCATCCAGTCTACCTAAGACTTTTGAGATTTCAAACCATTGCGCTCACGCTAAAGCCATGCTAGCAAGCCTGGCGCACGGCGCGCAAAAATGCCAAAAAACGTCGCTGAGTAGTTCAGTTAAACGAAATTTACTAATGAATAACGTAACGCGATGAATTATGAAGCAGCCTATTTTGTCATGCGTCTCAGGGAATAGGAAATTATTAAATTTTTTTAATTGCTTCTGCGCTATGGGTTACGCCTGGCACTTTTTGCACGCCTATCATTTTCAGAAAATCCGGGTGAGGGCGATCGCATTCTTTTCTTAAAGCGGCACAGCTTTTGCTTCATTTTGCCCTGAAAACAGGACTCAAATGAGAAGGTGATCCCCATGACCGACGCGCTGGCATACCTCCAGGCATCGCGCGACAGCGATATCGCCAGCCTGCAACGACTGCTGCATACCGGCCAGCTGATTGCGGCGCTGAGCGAACTGATCCACCAGCTGCAACGCGAGCGCGGCGCCAGCAATATCTGGATCTGCTCCCAGGGCCGGCTGTTTGGCCAGGAGCGCCTGGCGCGCGAGCAGGAGGTGGGCGCCGCGATCCGGGACTTTACACAGGCCTTACCGCCCGCCGCCGCCCATCCTGGCGACAGCCGCTTCTGCAATCTGATCGCTGCCGCGCTGCAGACGCTGGCGGCGCTGCCTGCGCTGCGCGCGCAGATGCTGGCGGGCGAGCGCGATCAGGCGCAGGCGATGCAGGCGTTCAACCAGGTCATCCGTACCTTGCTGAACCTGGTGTTCGAGGCGGCCGATACCGCCAGCCATCCCGATATTTCCCGCGCGCTGATTGCGCTGTTCAGTTTTATGCAGGGTAAGGAGCTGGCGGGACAGGAGCGCGCGACCGGCTCGGCAGGTTTCGCCGCCGGGCGCTTCAGCGAGGAGCAGCGTCAGCGTATGGTGGCGCTTATCGCGGCGCAGGAGCAGAGCTTCGCCACCTTCAGCCAGTTTGCCGACGCCGACGCGCTGGCCCGCTGGCGTCCGCTCGCCGCCGCCAGCCGGGAAGTCGAGCGGCTGCGGCGCATCGCCTGCACGCTTGGCCAGGCGGATGAGTCGGGTACGCTGCGCTGGTTCTCTCTGCTCAGCGCCCGGATCGATCAGATGAAAACCCTTGAAGACCACCTTACCGCTACGCTGATGACCCGCTGCCGTCAGGCTATCCATGCCGCGCAAAGCGAGGCCGCACAGCCGATTCAGGCGGCAGATCAGAGCTTCAGCCTCTATATCGCCGGTGCCGACTGGCTGCCGGAAGAGCAGACCCACCTGCACAGCGACGGGCTGGCGCATCAGCTTGGCCGCTCGGTTCTGTCGCTGGTGCGCGAGCAGGCGCAGCGTCTGCAGCGCCAGGCGGACGAGCTGGCGACGATGCGCGCCACCCTGGAGGAGCGGCGGGTAATCGATCAGGCGAAAGCCTGGCTGATGCAGCAGCATGACTACACCGAACAGGCCGCGTGGCAGGCGCTGCGCAAAAGCGCCATGAACCAGAATAAGCGCATTATCGACATTGCCCAGGCGGTACTGGCGGTCGCCGCGATGGCGCAGCCGCCCGCAGGGCAATGAGTTAAGCGCGGGTCAGAGAGCAACGCGCGCAGCCGCTACCTCATGAGAGGTAGATGCACAACGGCTGTGCGCAAGCTGCGTTAGCGGAGTGCATTCGTCTGGATTAGCCGCGCCAGAAGCCGCGTCGCCGCAGGCTGTGCAAGCTGGCACGCTCTTTGCTCTGATTTAAATGAAGCTGGTTAAATGAATTCGCACCTGTTTCGCCAACGGCGGCGAAACACGTGCTCTGGATAAAGGCGTCCATCCGCATGCGCAGGCATGTCGGTCGGACGCCTTTTTTTATTCTCTTTTTTCAGGAAGCGAGCGATGAGCCACTCCTCTTTTTCCGCCTCACGGCGCAAGCTATTACTCGCCAGCGCCGTCGCTGGCGGCGCATATCTGCTGCCGGGGCTGCGCAGCGCCGTCTGGGCCGCCGGTTCAGACGCGCCGGAAAAGGCCAGCCTGCGCGTCGGCTTTATCCCGCTCACCGACTGCGCGCCGGTGGTGATGGCGGCGGTGAAGGGCTTCGATAAAAAATATGGTCTGACGCTGCAGCCGAGCAAAGAGGCGAGCTGGGCGGCGGTGCGCGACAAGCTCACCTCCGGCGAGCTGGACGCCGCCCACGCGCTTTACGGCATGATCTACGGCCTGCAGCTGGGCGTGGCGGGGCCGCAGCATGATATGGCCAGCCTGATGACGCTCAACAATAACGGCCAGGCGATTACGCTCTCCAGTCAGCTAAAGGCCCAGGGCATCACCGACGCCGCCAGCCTGAAGCGTGCGGTGGCGGCCCAGCCGAAAGGCGCCTTTACCTTCGCGCATACCTTTCCCACCAGCACCCATGCCATGTGGCTCTACTACTGGCTCGCCAGCGCGGGCATTCATCCCTTTGACGACGTGCGCACCCTGGTCGTGCCGCCGCCGCAGATGGTGATGAATATGAAGATCGGCAATATGAGCGGCTTCTGTGTCGGCGAGCCGTGGAACCAGCGCGCCATCAGCGACAACATCGGCTTCACCGTCGCGACCTCACAGCAGATCTGGCCGGATCATCCAGAGAAGATCCTCGCCACCCGCGCCGAGTGGGTCAAAACCTTTCCTAACAGCGCCCGCGCGCTGACCGCTGCGGTGCTGGAGGCGGCGCGCTGGATAGACGCCTCCGACGATAACCGCCGCGAAACCGCCGCGGTGCTGGCGCAGCGCGCCTGGATCAATACCCGGGTTGAAACCCTTGAGGGACGCATGCTCGGGCAGTACCAGGACGGCCTCGGCAAAAGCTGGCAGGAGGCCCATCCGATGCGCTTCTTCCACGACGGCGCGGTGAGCTTCCCCTGGCTCTCCGACGGCATGTGGTTCCTGACCCAGATGAAGCGCTGGGGCATGCTCAGCGCCGAGCCGGACTACCTTGCGGTGGCGCGCCGGATCAACCGTATCGACATCTACAAACAGGCGGCGTCAGCCGTCGGAAACGTCGCGCTGCCGCAAAGCGAACTGCGCAGCAGCACCCTGATAGACGGCAAGGTATGGGACGGCAGCGATCCTGCCGCTTACGCCGCCGGTTTCGCCCTGAACCGCCAGGAGAAGCAGAAATGAAGAAAATCGCTCAGATAAGCGCGCCGACGGCCGTCGAGCCCGGCACTGTTGTCACCCTCAACCTGACACCGAAACGCGCGGTCCGCCCGCCCCGTCTGCGTCCGCTGATGCAGCGCCTGATCCCGGCGCTGTGCGGTCTGCTGCTGATGCTGCTGGTGTGGCAGATCGCCGCGCTGTGGAGCAGCGGCTTCCCGACGCCCTACGCCACCTGGCAGGCGGCGCTGACGCTGTTCGCCGATCCCTTTTATAACGCCGGGCCGAACGATCAGGGCATCGGCTGGAACGTGCTCGCCTCGCTGCAGCGCGTCGCCGTCGGGTTCGGGCTGGCGGCGCTGGTGGGGATCCCCGCGGGCTTTCTGCTGGGCCGCTTCACCTTTGTATCGCGCATGTTCAGCCCCATCGTCGCGCTGCTGCGTCCGGTCAGCCCGTTAGCCTGGCTGCCCATCGGCCTGCTGCTGTTTCAGCGCGCTGAGCCTGCCTCCAGCTGGACCATTTTTATCTGCTCCATCTGGCCGATGGTGATCAACACCGCCGAAGGGGTGCAGCGTATTCCGCAGGACTACCTCAACGTGGCGCGCGTGCTGCAGCTTTCAGAGTGGACGGTGATGCGCCGCATCCTTTTTCCCGCGGTGCTGCCTGCGGTGCTGACCGGCGTGCGTTTGTCGATCGGCATCGCCTGGCTGGTCATCGTCGCCGCCGAAATGCTCACCGGCGGCCTCGGCATCGGCTTCTGGATCTGGAACGAGTGGAACAACCTCAACGTGGAGAACATCCTCATCGCCATTCTGGTTATCGGCGTGGTGGGGCTGTTGCTGGAGCAGGGCCTGATGCTGCTGGCCCGCCGTTTTACCTGGGATAAATAAGGAGCCGCTATGTCACCGATTATTCGCGTTCAGCAGGTCAGTCAGCGTTTTACGACGGCGGGCGGCGACTTCCTCGCCCTGGATAACGTTTCGTTCGACATTCATGAAGGAGAGACCCTCAGCCTGATTGGGCACTCGGGCTGCGGCAAATCGACGCTGCTCAACCTGATCGCCGGGCTGACCGCGCCGAGCAGCGGCGTGCTGCTGTGCGATAACCGCGAAATCGCCGGGCCAGGGCCGGAGCGCGCAGTGGTGTTTCAGAACCATTCGCTGCTGCCCTGGCTGACCGCCTGGCAGAACGTGGAGCTGGCGGTGCGGCAGGTGTTCAACGGCCGCATGGATAAAGCGGAAATGGCGGAGTGGATTGAGCACAACCTGAACCGCGTGCAGATGAGCCATGCGATGCACAAGCGTCCCGGCGAGATCTCCGGCGGCATGAAGCAGCGCGTCGGTATTGCGCGCGCGCTGGCGATGAAGCCGCGCGTCCTGCTGCTCGACGAGCCGTTCGGCGCGCTCGATGCCCTGACGCGCGCGCATTTGCAGGAGAGCGTGATGCGCATTCAGCAGGAGCTGAACACCACGATCGTGCTGATCACCCACGACGTCGACGAGGCGGTGCTGCTCTCTGACCGGGTGCTGATGATGACCAACGGCCCGGCGGCGAAGGTGGGCGAGATACTGAATATCGATCTCCCCAGGCCGCGTTCGCGGGTCGCGCTGGCGGATGACGCACGCTACCACCAGCTACGCCAGCAGATCCTGCATTTCCTTTATGAAAAACAGACCTCGGCAGCCTGAGGAGCCGCATATGAAGCAACGGCTGCTGGTGGTGGGTAACGGCATGGCGGGAATGCGCATGGTGGAAAATCTGCTGCGTCTCGCGCCGGATCGTTACGCCATCACGGTGATCGGACGCGAGCCGTACGGCAACTATAACCGCGTGCTGCTCTCGCCGGTGCTGGCGGGTGAGAAAAGCTTCGAGGAGACGCTGATTCACTCGCGCGACTGGTACCAGCGACAGGGCGTCACGCTGCTGGCGGGCGAAACGGTGCAGGCGGTCGATCTCGCTGCGCGTCAGCTTCGCACCGATCGGCGCGCGCTGGCGTGGGATCGGCTGGTGTTCGCCACCGGCTCGCGCCCGCGGCTGCCCGCCATACCCGGCATTGCGCAGCCGCAGGTCTATGGCTTTCGCACGAAAGAGGATGTCGATGCGCTGCTGGCCAGCGCGGGGCCGGTAGTGGTGCTGGGCGGCGGTTTTCTCGGTATCGAGGCCGCTGCCGCGCTGCGCGCGCAGGGGCGCGAGGTGACGCTGCTGCACCATAAAGCCTGGCTGCTGGATCGCCAGCTGGATGCCCACGCGGGGGCGCTGCTGTGCAGGCAGCTGGAATCGCGCGGCCTGCGCGTGGAGCTTAACAGCGGACTGGCTGAGGTGACCGCAGCGGGCGTCGTACTGTCAGACGGCCGCACGCTGCCCGCCGCGCAGGTGGTGATCGCCATCGGTGTTGAGCCAGAGATCGCCGTCGCGGCGGCGGCGGGCGTGCCCTGTCGGCGCGGCATCCTGGTGGATCGCCAGCTGCGCAGCGCGCGACCCGACGTCTACGCGCTCGGCGAATGCTGCGAAATCAGCGGCGAAACCTTTGGCCTGGTGGCGCCCTGTCTGGCGCAGGCGGACGTGCTGGCGGCGCAGCTGGCCGATCGGCCGATCGCTGATTTCCGTTACCAGGAAAACGGCACCCGCCTCAAGGTGAGCGGCATCTCGCTGTTCAGCGCGGGCGATATTCGCGAGGCGGAGAGCTGCACCAGCTTCGATCCTCTCTCCGGCGACTATCGCCGCTTGTTTCTGCGCGACGGTCGCCTGTGCGGCGTGCTGCTCTACGGCGACTGCCAGCAGGCCGCGCCGCTGCTGGCAACACTACAGGCGGGCGAAAACGCCGCTCTTCACACCCTTTTTGATAATCAACCCGAAGCGCAGCCGCAGGCTGCAGGAAGCCCGATGATGAGTAAACCGGTATTAGCCGTGGTCGGTCACGGCATGGTCAGTCACCATTTCCTTGAGCAACTGGTGGCGCGCGCGCTGCATCAGCGCTATCACATCGTGGTCTACGGCGAAGAGCGGCAGCCCGCCTATGACCGCGTGCATCTCTCCTCCTTTTTCGACGGCAAAAGCGCGGCGGATTTATCGCTGGTTGATGAGAACTTTTTTGCCGCGTACGGCATAGAACTGCGCAGCGGCTGTCAGGTCGTCGCTATTGATCGTCAGCAGCGTAGCCTGCGCGACAGCCGCGGCGACGAGCTGGCATGGGACAAGCTGGTGCTCGCCACCGGCTCGCGCGCCTTTGTGCCGCCCATCCCTGGCCACGACGACCCGCGCTGCTTCGTCTACCGCACGCTGGACGATCTCGACGCTATCTCCGCCTGCGCGCGCGGCAGCCGTCGCGGCGTGGTAATTGGCGGCGGCCTGCTGGGGCTGGAAGCGGCCAACGCGCTGCGCCAGCTCGGGCTGGAGACGCATGTGGTCGAGTTCGCGCCGCGCCTGATGGCGGTGCAGCTGGATGAGGGCGGCGCGCAGATGCTGCGGCGGAAAATCGACGCGCTTGGCGTGCAGGTGCATACCGCTAAGCAGACGCAGCGCATCGACCGCGAGGCGGACGGCAGCCTGACGCTGCACTTCGCCGACGGCGAAACCCTGTCCACCGATCTGCTGCTCTTTTCGGCGGGCATCCGTCCGCGCGACGAGCTGGCGCGCGAGGCGGGGTTAACCCTCGGGCCGCGCGGCGGCATTGAGATCAACGACCTCTGCCAGACCAGCGACGACGCGGTGTTCGCCATCGGTGAGTGCGCGCTCTGGAACGGGCAGGTCTTCGGCCTGGTGGCGCCCGGCTACCAGATGGCGCGGGTGCTGGCGGGGTACCTCGCCGACGAGGCGAGCGCCTTTAGCGGCGCGGATATGAGCACCCGTCTCAAGCTGCTTGGCGTTGAGGTCGCCTCGTTCGGCGACGCGCATGGCCGCACTCCAGGCAGCCAGAGCTACTTCTGGACTGACGAACCTAAAGGCGTCTACAAGAAAATCGTCGTATGCGGCGAAGGTAAGACCCTGCTTGGCGGCGTACTGGTGGGCGACAGCGGCGACTACAGCACGCTGCTGCAGCTAATGCTGAATAAGATGGCGCTGCCTGACGCGCCGGAGAGCCTGATCCTGCCCGCGCTGGCGGGCGCACCGGCCCGCACATCGGGCGTGGCGGCGCTGCCTGAGAGCGCCCAGGTCTGCTCCTGCCATAACGTCAGCAAGGGTGATATCTGCGCCGCTGTGCAGGGCGGCTGCGGCGATCTGGCGGCGGTGAAGCAGTGTACCCGCGCGGCTACCGGCTGCGGCGGCTGTTCGGCGCTGGTCAAACAGGTTATGGAGAGCGAGCTGGCGAACCTCGGCGTCGAGGTGAAAAAGGATATTTGCGAGCATTTCGCCTGTTCGCGTCAGGAGCTTTATCACCTGATCCGCGTCGGCGAGCTAAAGAGCTGGGACGCCCTGCTGGCGGCCCACGGGCGCGGCCACGGCTGTGAGGTCTGCAAGCCGCTGGCGGCGTCGCTGCTTGCCTCCTGCTGGAACGACTACCTGCTCAAACCGGCGCACCTGCCGCTGCAGGACACCAACGATCGCTATTTCGCCAATATCCAGAAAGATGGCAGCTATTCCGTGGTGCCGCGCGTGCCGGGCGGCGAGATCACGCCGCAGGGGCTGATCGCTATCGGCGAGGTGGCGGCGCGCTACGATCTCTACACCAAAATCACCGGCGGCCAGCGTATCGATCTTTTTGGCGCGCGGCTGGACCAGCTGCCCGCCATCTGGGAAGCGCTGCTGGCGGCAGGCTTTGAAACCGGCCACGCCTACGGCAAATCGCTGCGCACAGTAAAATCCTGCGTCGGCTCCAGCTGGTGCCGCTACGGCGTGCAGGACTCTACCGCCTTCGCCATTGCGCTGGAGCACCGCTACAAGGGGCTGCGCGCGCCGCACAAGATCAAGATGGCGGTGTCGGGCTGCACCCGCGAGTGCGCCGAAGCGCAGAGCAAGGATATTGGCGTTATCGCCACCGAGAAGGGCTGGAATCTCTACGTCTGCGGCAACGGCGGCATGAAGCCGCGCCATGCCGATCTCTTCGCCAGCGATCTCGATGACGAGACGCTGATCCGCTACGTCGACCGTATCCTGATGTTCTATGTGCGCACCGCCGACCGGCTGCAGCGCACCAGCGTCTGGATGGATAACCTCGAAGGCGGCCTCGACTATCTGCGTCAGGTGGTCATTGAAGATAGCCTGGGCATCGCGGCGACGCTGGAGGCGGAGATGCAGCATGTGGTCGCAAGCTACCAGTGCGAATGGCAAACCACGCTGGCGGATCCGTCGCGACGCGCACTCTTCACCGCCGCAGTTAACAGCGACAGGCCGGACGAGACGCTGCACTACGACCGGGTGCGCGAGCAGCGCCAGCCTGCGGCGCAGTCGCGTATCCCGCTGCTGCAGCTGCCCGCCGAACCCTGGAGCGCGCTGTGCGACTTTACGGCGGTGCCGCCGCAGGCGGGCATCGGCGCGCGGCTCGGCAGTGAGCGCATCGCGCTGTTCCGCTTCGGCGATGCGCTTTACGCGCTGGAGGATCGCGAGCCGGGCAGCGACGTCAGCGTGCTGTCGCGCGGCATTCTTGGTGATGTGGCGGGCGAGCCGGTGGTGATCTCGCCGCTCTATAAACAGCGCGTGCGGCTGCGCGACGGGCAGAGCCTCGACAACCCGCAGCACCAGCTGCGCTGCTGGCCGGTGAAGCTGGAAGCGGGGCGCATCTGGGTGGCGAACCGGCCGCTGAAGCTGATGGCGGAGGCCTCATGAATACCACCTGTCCCTACTGCGGCGTTGGCTGCGGCGTCAGCGTGCGCGCCGACGGCGCGGTCACGGGCGACGCCAGCCATCCGGCGAACCTCGGACGTCTGTGCGTCAAGGGTGCGGCGCTGGGCGAAACCCTGCACGCCAGCGGGCGGCTGCTGTGGGCGCAGGTGGATGGCGAACGCGTATCGCTCGATGCGGCGCTGGAGAGCGCCGCCGCACGCCTGCGCGCCATTATCGATCGACACGGCCCGGAGGCGGTGGCGATCTACGCCTCCGGGCAGCTGCTTACCGAGGATTACTACGTCGCCAACAAGCTGATGAAGGGCTATCTCGGCGCGGCCAATATCGACACCAACTCGCGGCTGTGCATGGCCTCGGCGGTGGTGGGCTATAAGCGCGCCTTTGGCGCAGATGCGGTGCCCTGCTGCTATGAAGATTTCGCCGAGGCGGATCTGGTGGTGCTGGCAGGCTCTAACGCCGCCTGGACGCATCCGGTGGCGTATCAGCGGCTGGTACAGGCGAAGCAGCAGCGCCCGGCGATGCGCGTGGTGGTTATCGATCCGCGCCGCACCGCAAGCGCCGATCTGGCGGATCTGCACCTGCCGCTGCGGCCGGGCAGCGACGGCGCGCTGTTCAGCGGCCTGCTTAACTGGCTGGCGCAGCATGACGCCATCGACAGCGAGATGCTGCCGCACCTGAACGGCGTGGCGGAAACGCTGGAGGCCGCGCGGCCCTGGACGCTGGCGCGCGCGGCGGATGCCTGCGCGCTGGATCGCGACCAACTTGCCCAGTTCTATCAGCTGTTTACCGGCAGCGATCGCGTGCTGACGCTCTGGTGCATGGGCATTAATCAGTCAGCGAGCGGCAGCGACCACAACAACGCTATCCTTAACGCTCATCTGCTGAGCGGCAAGCTGGGCCGCGTGGGCTGCGGGCCATTCTCGCTGACCGGTCAGCCTAATGCTATGGGCGGACGCGAGGTGGGCGGACTGGCGAATCAGCTGGCGGCGCATATGGGTTTCAGCGACGCGGAGTGTGACCGGCTGCAGCGCTTCTGGGGCAGCCCGACGGTGGCACGTCGGCCTGGCCTGACCGCCGTCGCGCTGTTTGAGGCGGTGGCGCGCGGCGCGGTGAAGGCGGTGTGGATCCTGGGCACCAACCCGGCGGTATCGATGCCCGAAGGCAACCGGGTGGCGCAGGCGCTTGCCGCCTGTCCGCTGGTGATCGTCTCCGACGTGATGGCGCATACCGACACCACGGCGTTCGCTGATATTCTGCTGCCCGCCCTGGGCTGGGGCGAGAAAAACGGCACCGTCACCAACTCCGAACGGCGCATCTCGCGCCAGCGCGCATTTGCCCCGCCGCCCGGCGAGGCGAAGCCGGACTGGTGGCTGCTGGCGCAGGTGGCGCAGCGGCTCGGCTTCGGCGACGCCTTCGGCTGGCAGCATCCGGCGGAAATCTTTCGCGAACACGCCGCGCTCTCCGGCTTTGAAAACCAGGGGCAGCGCGCCTTTGACATCAGCGGGCTGGCGCAGCTCAGCAACGAGGCGTGGGATCGGCTGAAGCCGGTGCAGTGGCCGGTTAACGCGCGCTTCCCGCAGGGCTGCGCCCGGCTGTTCGGCGATCGCCGCTTTTTCCATGCCGACGGAAAAGCGCGGCTGCTGCCCTGCGCTGCGCCGCTGGATGACCCGACCAGCGAGGCGTATCCGCTGCTGATGAACAGCGGGCGCATTCGCGATCAGTGGCACACCATGACGCGCACCGGCGATGTGCCGCGTCTGATGCAGCATATCGACGAGCCTTTTATCGCGCTGCATCCCGCAACGGCGCAGAGCCGGGGCCTTGTCAGCGGCGAGCTGGCGCGGGTGCAGTCAACGCATGGCTGGATGATCGGGCGGGTGCGTTTCGACAGCGGCATGCGGCTTAACGAGCTGTTTGCGCCGATGCACTGGAACCGCCAGTTTGCGCTGCAGAGCAACGTCGATGCGCTGGTGACGGCGCGCTGCTGTCCTGCGTCGGGCCAGCCGGCGCTGAAGCAGACGGCGGTGCGTATCCAGCCGCTGCGCACCGGCTGGCAGGGCTGGCTGTGGCAGCGCGAAGTTGCTGCGCCGGCCGGGCTGCGCTACTGGACGCGCGCGCCGCAATCGGGCGCGCAGCGGCTGACGCTGGCGGGCGACGGCAACGCGCGCGACTGGGCGCAGGCGCAGCTGGCAACCCAGGGTATGCAGCTCCAGCAGGCGCAGGGCGCGGCGGGAGAGTATCGGCTGCTGGCATGGCGCGCGGGCGAACTGCAGCTGGCGTTCTACGCCGCGCCGCGCCTGCCGCTGCTCGACCATGAACTTATCGCCGCCGCCTTTCGCGCGCCGCCCGCCGACGCCGCCGGACGTTTTGCGCTGCTGGCGGGCCGGGCGGCACAGGGCAACGGCGCGGGGCGCATCATCTGTAGCTGCTTCGGCGTCGGTGAAACGGCGATCAGGCAGGCCGTGGCGCAGGGCTGCGACTCGCCTGCGGCGCTGGGCGCCGCGCTGAAGTGCGGCACCAACTGCGGCTCCTGCCTGCCTGAACTGAAACTGCTGTTATCAACGCCGGCGACGGCGTAACGGAGAATGCTATGACCAACGCGATCGATTCACTGAATAAACTTTTGTCGCCGGGCGAAGGAGAAGGGCGCGTCTGGCTGGTGGGCGCGGGGCCGGGCGACGTCGAGCTGCTGACGGTAAAAGCGCTGAGGCTGCTGCATCAGGCGGAGGTGGTGGTCTATGACCGGCTGGTGAGCGAGGCGGTGATGGCGGAGGTGCCGGCCTCGGCGCTCTGTATCGACGTCGGCAAGCAGCCAGGCCGCCACGGGCTGAAGCAGGGTGAGATCAATCAGCTGCTGGTGGATCTGGCGCGCGGCGGCCGCGAGGTGGTGCGTCTGAAAGGCGGCGATCCCTTTATCTTCGGGCGCGGCGGCGAGGAGCTGGCTTTTCTGCAGCAGGCGCAGGTGCGCTGCGAGGTGGTGCCCGGCATTACCGCCGCCGTGGGCTGCGCTGCCGCCAGCAATATCCCGCTGACGCACCGCGACTGCGCCCAGTCGCTGCGCCTGATCACCGGCCACGGCAAACTCGGCGAGCCGCAGCTGGGGGATCGGGCGTTCAGCGACGCCCGCGAGACGCTGGTGTTTTATATGGGGCTGCGCTGGAGCGCCTCGATTGCCGCGCAGCTTCAGCGCCAGGGCCGCGCGGGCGATACGCCGGTGGCGATTATCGAGAACGGCACGCGACCGGATCAGCGGGTGTTGATCACCTCGCTGGCCGGGCTGGCGCAGACGGTAGAGGAGCAGCGGCCGGTCTCTCCGTCGCTGCTGATTGTTGGGGAAGTAGTGCGCTACGCGTCAGCCGCGCAGCAGAGCGCCGCCGTCGCCCAGGCTTAAACCGCGCGGCGCTGCGCCTGCGGCAGCGAGGCGACCAGCACGTTAACGCCGAGCGCTTCAAAGGCGGCGATCTGCGCCGCGCTGATGCCGTCATCGGTGATCAGATAGTGGATATGGCTCCAGTCGCAGGGCAGCGCGAACATCGACACCTTGTCGATTTTGCTGGAGTCCGCCACTACATAAACCGTACTGGCGGAGTTGATCATCGCCATTTTCACTTTGATATCGGTCTCGCTGGGAAAGCTGAGGCCCAGGCGCGGCGAAATGCAGGCGGTGGCGAGGAACAGCTTTTGCGCCAGCACGTTTTCAAAAAAGCGCGCCGCCTTTTCGCCGGAGGTGGAGAGCGTCGGGAATTTAAAGGTGCCGCCGGTGAGCAGAATGTTGATGCCCGGTTCGCCGCCCAGCTTCAGGGCGATATTGACCGCCGTCGTCACTACCGACAGACGGCGAATATGGCCGATCGCCTCGGCGATAGCGGTGGTGGTGGTGCCTGAATCGAAAATCACCGTGTCGCCGTTTTCGATATGCTGCGCCGCCAGACGTCCAATCGCCTCTTTCTCTTCCAGATGGGTTTGCCGCTCCAGCAGCAGCGCGCCGGTATTTTGCTTGCCGGTCATCAGCGTCGCACCGCCGTGATAGCGCTGCACAAAGCCCTGCTTTTGCAGCATTCTCAGGTCGGTGCGGATGGTGGCCTCCGTCAGGCCGAAGACTTCCGTCAACGCCTTAACCGTTACCGTACCGTCTTCACGGATCATCTCCAGAATCTTTTCACGACGCTGCTGCATATCGGCAAGCTGCTCAATTTTGCTTTTCAATCGAAATGCTCCCTCTTCTCAAACCCGGTCTTTCCGGGCGAGTAAACGCCTGTCGCTGAGTTTACCCCGCACTTTTAGCGAATGCGAGACGACCCATTGCGGTTTTTGTTTTCGAACGAAAATGATATAGCCGCATGTTACTGAATGCACTGGGTTCGCGTAGCGTCTTTATCCATGCCGCACCTGCGCTGTATAGACGATATCACGCTAAAACAAGGGGATAAAAATAATTGCTGCGAGGTGTATAAAATTTGATCTCACCCACATACCATTGCGTTTCGATAGCTTATATTTTTGTTCGAAAATCAAATATCCCGTAAGCCCGGAAAAAATCCGTTTTTAACTGGACCGGTCGCCAGCAAGAGACAAGAGAGGAACAGATGAGCAGCGAATATGACGTAAACCTGCGCTACGGCGTCGACAGCAACCTGGATCTTGGCGGCAAAGTGGCGGTGGTGACCGGCGGGTTAGGGGGTATCGCCATGGCGAGCAACGAGATGCTGCTGGCGAAGGGCGCGCGCCTGGCGCTGCTCTATCCACCTTTCGAAGCGGAAAAGGTAGCCAGCCTGCGTGACGCTTTTGACGCCGATAAGGTGCTGTTCGTTACCTGCGACGTGACCGACCCGGCCTCGGTGGAGCAGGCGTTTGACGAGGTGGCGCGCCACTACGGCCAGATCGACATTCTGATTAACTGTGCCGGCTACGTAATGTTACAGCCGGTGCTGGAGACCGATTTCGCCGAATGGCAGAAGCAGATCGCCGTCAATCTGACCGGGCCTTTTCTCTGCGCCCAGGCGGCGGGCAAACGCATGGTCGCGGCGGGCAACGGCGGCAAAATCATTAATATCGCCTCGCAGGCGGCTTCGATCGCTATCGACAATCACGTCGCCTATACCTCCGCGAAAGCGGGCCTGCTCGGCATGACCAAAGTGATGGCAAAAGAGTTCGCGCCGCACCGCATCAACGTTAACACCCTCTCGCCCACCGTGGTGCTGACGCCGATGGGCGAAAAAGCCTGGCGCGGCGAAAAGGGCGAACAGATGAAAAATCTGATCCCCTTAGGGCGCTTCGCCTACACCGACGAAATCGCCGCCGCTGTGCTGTTTTTCGCCAGCAACGGCAGCGACATGATTACCGGCGCCGATCTGATGATCGATGGCGGTTTCACCATCTGGTAATGCAACACCTCATCCCTGAAGCGTCACGACCCTACAACTAAGAGAGAGAACATCATTATGAAAATCCGCTCCCTGTTGTGCACCGCCATAGCCGCCAGCCTCTTCTCCAGCGCCGGTTTCGCGGCGGAGAAAGGCACCATTATGATCCTCGTTAACTCGCTGGATAATCCCTACTACGCCTCGGAAGCCAAAGGCGCCAACCTGAAGGCGCAGGCGCTGGGCTACAAAACCTCGGTGCTCTCCCACGGCGAGGATGTGAAGAAGCAGAGCGAGCTGATTGACGCCGCCATCGGTAAAAAGGTGCAGGGCATTATTCTGGACAACGCCGACTCTACCGCCAGCGTCGCCGCGATTAAAAAAGCCAAAGACGCCGGTATTCCGGTGGTGCTGATCAACCGCGAAATCCCGGTGGATGACGTGGCGCTGGAGCAGATCACCCATAACAACTTCCAGGCCGGTTCCGACGTCGCCACCGTGTTTGTCGAGAAGATGGGCGAGAAGGGCAAATATGCCGAACTGACCTGCAACCTGGCGGATAACAACTGCGTGACGCGATCTAAATCCTTCCATCAGGTGCTCGACCAGTATCCCGATATGCAGAGCGTGGCGCGGCAGGATGCGAAAGGCACCCTGATCGACGGCAAGCGCATTATGGACAGCATCCTGCAGGCGCATCCGGATGTAAAAGGGGTGATCTGCGGCAACGGTCCGGTGGCGCTGGGCGCGATTGCCGCCCTGAAGGCGGCGGGACGCGACGACGTCACCGTGGTCGGCATCGACGGCAGCAACGACGAGCGCGACGCGGTGAAGGCCGGCACGCTGAAGGCCACGGTTATGCTGCAGGCGCAGGCCATCGCCGCGCAGGGCGTCACCGACCTGGATAACTTCATTCAGAAAGGCACTAAACCGGCGAAGCAGCGCGTGATGTTCCGCGGCATTTTGATTACGCCGGATAACGCCAGCGGCGTGCAGGACTTCAACTTTAAGTCGTAATTAATCGCAGCGGCGCCCATGCCCGGCGGGCGCCAGGAGAAACGAATGGACAGACGACTCTGGCTTCTGCTTCCCATGATTGTGCTCAGCGGTTGCCGCATTGTGTCGCAGCAGGAGCTGGCGGATCTGAAAAATCCGCCTAATCCAAAAATGGCGAATATCGCCCGGACGTGGCGCGAGCAGCTGGTGCCTCAGGTGCAGCACGACGCGAAACCGGCGGACGAACTGCTGAAGGCGCTGCAGTCGGCGAAAGATTTCGATACCGCCTGCAGCACCCTCGGCTACCGCAGCCAGGCGGAAAATCCCTGTGTCTTTAGTGTCAGCCTCAGCGGCGAAGTGACGGCGGTCAATACCACGTCGCGCAATGGCCGCATGACGGTGAAAGATCGCTCCGGCGAAAACGTAACGGTGCAGACCGGCCCGATTATCCCCGGCACCGCGCTGCGCGACGCCTTTAAAGGGGCGAGCTATCAGGACTTCAACGATCAGGTGCTGTTCGGCGACTACGGCCGCGCCATCAATCAGCAGGCCTCCAGCATGATGACCGCCTTCAAACCGAAAGTGGGCGACAAGGTTCAGCTGACGGGCGTGTTCAGCAGTTGGGACGTGCCACAGCAGATCCCCAACGTGACGCCTGTCGCCATCGCGCGGCAGTAAGGAGCGGCTATGCAGCATTCCCAGACGGACGCGGCCAGCGAGGTGATTATCGAGACGCGCGGCCTGTCGCGCATCTATCCCGGCGTCACTGCGCTCGATCAGGTCAACTACCGCGTCTACCGCAACAAGGTCAACGTGCTGATCGGCGAAAACGGCGCGGGCAAGTCCACCATGATGAAGATGCTGGCTGGCGTGGAGACGCCCTCCAGCGGCGAAATCCTGCTCGACGGTCAGCCGGTGTCGCTCTCCTCAACGCATCAGGCGGAAAAACAGGGCATCAGCATTATCTTTCAGGAGCTGAACCTGTTTCCCAACATGAACGTAATGGACAACATCTTTATCGCCAATGAGTTCTTTCAGCGCGGAGTGATCAATGAGAAGTACCAGTATGCGCTGGCGAAATCGCTGCTTGAACGGCTGGAGCTGGATGTCGATCCTCGCGCGCCGCTGGGCGAGCTGGGCATCGGCCACCAGCAGCTGGTGGAGATCGCGCGGGCGCTCTCCAAAGACACGCGCGTGCTGATTATGGACGAGCCGACCAGCGCGCTCAGCCAGTCGGAAGTTAAGGTGCTGTTCAACGTTATCGACCAGCTGAAGCGGCGCGGCGTCACCATTATCTATATCTCGCACCGGCTGGAGGAGCTGATGGAGATCGGCGACCACATCACCATTTTCCGCGACGGCCGTTTTATCAGCGAGCGCGAAGTGCGTGACGCCAGCGTGCCCTGGATTATTGAGCAGATGGTCGGCGACAAGAAAAAGCACTTCGACTATCAGGCGGCGCCGCAGGGCGAAACGGTGCTGGAGGTGGAGGGCCTGACCGCACTGCATCAGAACGGCGGCTATCGGCTGAACGACGTCAGCTTCTCGCTGCGCAAAGGCGAGGTCATCGGCATTTACGGCCTGCTGGGGGCGGGGCGCACCGAGCTGTTTAAGGGGCTGATCGGTTTGATGCAGTGCCAGGCGGGCAAGGTGCGGCTGGCGGGCAGCGCGCTGGAGCGATGCAGCTTTCAGCAGCGGCTGAAGCGCGGCATCACGCTGGTGCCGGAGGATCGTCAGGGCGAGGGCGTGGTGCAGCTGATGTCGATCACCGCCAACATGACGCTGACCGATCTCAGCCTGCGCGGTTTTCGCCGCGCGCTGCGTCTGCTGCATCCCGCGAAAGAGAAGCGGCGCGTGGACGAGATGATCCAGCACCTGGCGATTAAAGTCAGCGATCCCGAGCTGCCCATTACCTCCCTGAGCGGCGGCAACCAGCAGAAGGTGGTGCTGGGCAAAGCGCTGATGACCGGGCCGCAGGTGGTGCTGCTGGATGAGCCGACGCGCGGCATCGATGTCGGCGCGAAAACCGACGTCTATCACCTGATCGGCACGCTGGCGCAGCAGGGACTGTCGGTGATGTTCTCCTCTTCCGAGCTGGATGAGGTGATGGCGCTGGCGGACCGCGTGCTGGTCATGGCTGATGGACGTATCACCGCCGACTTAACCCGCGCCGAAGCGACGCGCGAGAAACTGATTACGGCCTCGACGCCGCATGACTAGCCGCGGGTTTCCGCGTTGACGGGCGGCTGTGACCGCCTGCAGGAGAGATGATGAACCAAAAATACCTGCTCTATATGTACCTGCTGAAAGCGCGCACCTTTATCGCGCTGCTGATTGTCATCGGCTTTTTCAGCGTGATGGTGCCGAACTTTCTTACGCCATCGAACCTGCTGATTATGACGCAGCATGTCGCCATTACCGGACTGCTGGCGATCGGCATGACGCTG
>NZ_DJDN01000022.1:0-30488 GCF_002431095.1 Pantoea sp. UBA5923
GATCTCGGTCGTGCGCCGACAGGCGGGCCTGCTTGACGTGGTGCTGGCGCCGGACTTCGCCCAGAGCCGTCGCGTGTGGCTCAGCTACACCGAAGCCAACAGCAGCGGCGAACTGGGCGCGGCGGTCGGCTATGGTCAGCTTAGCGAAGATAACCGACGTCTGATCGGCTTTAAAACGGTTATTCGCCAGACGCCGCTGCTGTCGGCGGGCAATAACCTCGGTACGCGCCTGGCTTTCGATGGCGATGGCTATCTCTATATTGCTTTCGGCGACAACTTCCACAGCAGCAGCGCGCAGGATCTCGACAAACTCACCGGCAAAATCCTGCGCCTTAATCAGGACGGCAGCGTGCCGAAAGAGAATCCTTTCGTCAGCCGCCGCGGCGCGCGACCTGAAATCTGGGCCTACGGCGTGCGCAATCCGCAGGGGCTGGCCTTTAATCCCTGGACGCAGCAGATGTGGGAGAGCGAGCATGGCCCGCGCGGCGGCGATGAGGTGAACATCCCGCAGAAAGGCAAAAACTACGGCTGGCCGCTGGCTACATGGGGCATCGACTACAACGGCAGTAACGTGCCGGAGTCGAAAGGCTCGCAGGTGGCGGGCACAGAGCAGCCGGTGTTTTACTGGAAACGGTCGCCGGCGATTAGCGGCATGGCTTTTTACAACAGCGCGCGCTTTCCACAGTGGAAAAATTCCCTGTTTATCGGCGCGCTCAAGGAGAAGAGCCTGATTCGGCTCAGCGTTAACGGCGATAAGGTCGTTGAGGTGCAGCGCCTGCTGGAGGATCGCAATGAACGCATCCGCGACGTGCGTCAGGGGCCGGATGGCTATCTTTACGTGCTTACCGACGACGATAACGGCAAGCTGCTGAAGGTGGGATTAGCGCAGGACGCCAGCGCGTCCCGCGGTTAATCAGCGCGCCCAGCGGCAGACTTCCCAGCCGCGCTTTAGCGCCTCCTGATGCAGCAGCGCATCGGGATTGATGACCAGCGCATGATCGGCCTGCGCCAGCAGCGGCAGGTCGTTCATGGAGTCGCTGTAGGCCCAGGTGCGCGCGAAATCACGCTCCTGCTGCAGCGCGCGCCAGTCGGTCAGCCGGGTGACTTTACCCTCTTTATAGGTCATGGTGCCGTAAGTCTGTCCGCTATAGCGGTCATCTACCACTTCGACGCCGATCGCCAGCGCGCCATGCGCGCCCAGCCGTTCAGCAATCGGCGTCACCAGATGTTCACCGCTGGCGGAGCAAATCACTACTCTGTCGCCGCGTTGCTGGTGCCAGTTGATGCGGTCGCGCGCTTCAGGATAGACGCGCGGCAGGATATCGCGATGGATCCAGCGACGCACCCAGCCCGCGACCGTCGGCGCCGCCAGACCGGCCAGTGGCGAGAGCGTCAGCGCCATGTAATCTTCCATCGCCAGGGTGCCAGCATAATATTGCGCCATCAGCGCCTGCTCTTCGGCCAGCAACTCTTCACGGGCAAAGCCCTGCGACACCAGCCAACGCAGCCACAGGCCGGTACTGTCTTCGCAGATGACGGTTTCGTCCAGATCGAATACGGCTAAGTCCATGGTGGGTCTCCTCTGTTGACTCACAACAGCCTGGCAGAATTTTGTGACGGTCTTAACCCTTCTGCGAAAAATCGGAATTTCACCGGCTTTTCTGTGCGGGCAGGCCGCGCGAAACTGGTCAGCGCCTCCGGCAACTGCCAGGGTTACTCTACTAAACTCTATAAAACTTTACGGTTGGGCGGTTTTTTTCATGCTCTGCAGAAGGTAGCGTTTCACTCTGTAGGTTTTTGCCTTAAAACCGCGATTTAACATGGAATTTCCTCGCACATGACAACTATTCTCTCTTCACGCCGCCTGCGGCATGTCGCCGCCGCCTCTTTACTGCTGTTTGTCGCGCCCGCCGCTTTTGCCGTGGATGCGCCTGCGCCGCCTCAGGTTGAGGCCAAAGCCTGGATATTAATGGATTACGCCAGCGGCAAGGTGCTGGCAGAGGGCAATGCGGACGACCGGCTCGATCCCGCCAGCCTGACCAAAATGATGACCAGCTATGTCGTTGGGCAGGCGCTGAAGTCCGGCAAAATCAAACGCGACGATATGGTGACTATCGGCCAGGACGCCTGGGCTACCGGCAATCCTAAGCTGAGAGGCTCGTCGCTGATGTTTCTCAAGCCCGGCGATCGCATTCCGGTTTCTGAGCTGAATAAAGGTATTGTTATCCAGTCGGGTAATGACGCCTGCATCGCGCTGGCAGATTATGTCGCCGGCAGCCAGGACGCCTTTATCGGCCTGATGAATAACTACGTTAAGGTGTTCGGGCTGAAAAACACCCACTTTATGACGGTGCATGGGCTGGATGCGGAAGGGCAGTACAGTACGGCGCGTGATATGGCACTGATTGGCCAGGCGCTGATTCGCGACGTGCCGGAAGAGTATGCGCTGAATAAAGAAAAAGAGTTTACCTTCAACCGCATCCGCCAGATGAACCGCAACCGGCTGCTCTGGAGCACCAACCTTCAGGTTGACGGCATCAAGACCGGCCACACGTCGGGCGCAGGCAATAATCTGGTGGCGTCTGCTACCGAAAACGATATGCGCCTGATCTCCGTGGTGCTGGGCACCGCTACCGACGCCGCACGTTTCCGCGAAAGCGAGAAGCTGCTCACCTGGGGTTTCCGCTTTTTTGAAACCGTGACGCCAATTAAGGCGGATAAGCCTTTCGCGCAGCAGCGCGTCTGGTTCGGCGATCGCAAAGAGGTCAACCTGGGCGTTGAGAAGGATGCTGCGCTGACGCTGCCGAAAGGGCAGATGAAGAACCTGAAGGCGAGCTACAACCTGACCACGCCGCAGCTTGAAGCGCCTTTAAAGAAAAATCAGGTGGTCGGCACCATCGATTTCCAGCTTGACGGCAAAACCATTGAGCAGCGTCCGCTGGTGGTAATGGAAGAGGTGCCAGAGGGCAATTTCTTCAGCCGCATCGTCGATTTCGTGCTGATGCAGTTCCATACGCTGTTCGGCAAGTGGTTTAGCTAACACGAGCGCGCTGTTAGCGCTGAGCAGACGCGGATGGCATGGGCCGATCGCAAAGTCGCTCACGGCATCCCTGCGCGCTCGGCCCGCGACATCCCGGTCGCGGGACGCTTTGCTCCTCTGCCCATGCAATCCGCTTTCAGGCCCGCGCACTGCCGGGCTGTTTAATCCTGAATCCAGCCCTTGCGTATCGGCAGGGCGAACAGCGCGCGGTAGGCGGCGTTAAAGGTCGCCAGCATGCGCGCGCCATAACCCTGCCAGGCGAGATGCGACGCCAGACAGCCGAGCAGCCCCACCAGAAACCCGCCCAGCATATCCATTGGCCAGTGTACGCCGAGATAGACCCGTGACCAGGCAATGGCGCTGCCGATAGCCATCAAAATGATGCCCGACCAGAGGCGATGCCAGAAAACAAACGCCAGCGCGAAGGTGAAAATCGTGGTGCCGTGATCGCTGGGGTAGGAGTCGTCAGGCGCATGATGCAGAAACTGATAGCCCAGCCCGATAGCGAAGGGGCGAGGATGCGGGAAAAGCTGGCCGACGCACCAGGAGATGGCCAGTGCGTAAATCAGCGCCATGCCGGTTTTCAGCACCAGTACGCGTTGGGATTTTAACTGATCGCGTGGCCCCCACAGCCAGAGCGCGACAATCAGCAGCGGTACGATAGCGATAAGATCTTTAGCAATAAAGGTCGCCAGCGCCAGCAGCCAGCCAGGCGAGTCGGGCGTCGCGTTTATGGATAAAAACAGAGAGTGGTTAAGCGCTTCCATAGTGGTTATAAAAATCCTCGTGTATGCCTGCACCCGTTCGCCGTTGCGCACAAAATGCCAATGAAAAGGCCTATTCTGGCGACGCCGCCGGACGGGAGATATTGCGCCAGCTCCTAAATGACGCGCAGGTTGCAGAACGGTTTAGGTTCGATGACGATGCGCGCATCCTTTGCCCGCTCTGCCTGTCACGACTGTAAAAATCGCAGGCATAAAAAAACCCGTCAGTAAAAAACTGGCGGGCTCCACAATTTGGGGATTTCAAAGAAAAGCAGTGGCACTTATTCAGACTCACCCTTAACAAAAAAGTTCTGGACTGAGTCAAAAAAATTTTATAAAGGCAAAAGCGGCCAGATAATCACAATCAGCGTACCGGCCAGCGTCAACAGAACGTTGGCGATGGCGTAAGTGCCCGCATAGCCCAGCGCCGGAATATTGCTGCGCGCCGTGTCGCAGATAATTTCCATGGCAGGGGCGCAGGTGCGCGCGCCCATAATCGCGCCGAACAGCAGCGCGCGGTTCATGCGCAGCACATAGGCGCCGAAGAGATAGCAGATCACCACCGGAAGCAGGCTCACCAGCAGGCCGCACAGCAGCATCAGCGCGCCTTCGCTGCCGAGACCGTGATTAATGCCGCTGCCGGCGCTTAAGCCGACGCCTGCCATAAACACCATCAGCCCGAACTCTTTCACCATGGTCAGCGCGCCCTGCGGGATATAGCCGAAGGTGGGATGGTTGGCGCGCAAAAAGCCGAGCATAATGCCGGCGAACAGCAGCCCCGCGGCGTTACCGATACCGAAGCTGAAGTTGCTGAACTGGAAGGTAATCAGGCCGATCATCAGCCCGACGATAAAGAAGGCGCAGAACGCCAGCAGATCGGTTACCTGGCTGTGAATGGCGATAAAGCCGATGCGGTCGGCCACGTTTTTTACGCGCTTCGCCTCGCCGCTGACCTGCAATATATCGCCTTTATGCAACATAATGCTGTCGTCGATCGGCATCTCAATCTGGCTGCGGATCACGCGGTTAAGGAAACAGCCGTGATCGGTCAGATTAAGTTTGCTGAGACGCTTATTCACCGCGTTGTGATTTTTCACCACGATCTCTTCAGTGACGATGCGCATATCGAGCAGATCGCGGTCGAAGACCTCTTTGCCGTTGCGGAAGCTGGCGTCGAGACGCGCGTGGGCGTCCGGATAGCCTACCAGCGAAATATCATCGCCGAGCTGCAGCACCGCGTCGCCGTCCGGACTGGCCAGAATGCCGTTGCGGCGAATACGTTCGATATAGCAACCGGTCTGGCGATAAATCCCCAGTTCACGCAGGTTTTTGCCGCCGCTCCACGCCACCAGCTCCGGGCCGACGCGATAGGCGCGGATAACCGGCAAAAAGACTTTGCGCTGGCTGTCGGCGTCAAGGCCGCGTTCGCGCGCGATTTGCTGCGCGCAGGTCGGCAGATCCTGATGCTGCAGACGCGGCAGGTAGCGCGCGCCGAAAATCAGGCTGACCAGACCCACCAGGTACGTCAGGGCATAGCCGAGGGAGAGATGATCCTGCATTAGCGCCAGCTGGCCGCTGTCGTTAATGCTCTGGCGCAGCGTATCGCCCGCGCCGACCAGCACCGGCGTTGAGGTCATAGAACCCGCCAGCATCCCCGCCGTCAGGCCGATATCCCAGCCAAAGAGTTTGCCGAAGCCCAGCGCCAGCAGCAGGGCGCTCACCACCATAACGATCGCCAGCAGAAAATAGTTTTTTCCGTCGCGGAAGAAAATAGAGAAAAAGTTGGGACCCGCCTCTACGCCGACGCAGAAAATAAACAGCATAAATCCCAGGCTTAATGCCTCGGTATTCATGACGAAATGTTGTTGGCCGAGTAATAAAGAAACAACTAATACACCGATGGAATTTCCTAACTGTACTGAACCCAGGCGCAATTTACCCAGGCACAGACCGAGTGCTAAAACGACAAATAATAACAGAACGTCATTTCCGCTTAACAAATCTGCGACGTTTATGTTCACTGTTTAACTTCTTGTTTACCTGTAAGCTATTGATGACAGGCCTGTTTTTCGCTATCTTGTGCAGGCCGCGCAGCGAGCCTGCTGTTTCATTTAAACAGGTCACTCTTAAACGGCAGGTATTCTAATCATAAAAATCACCCTCAGCCATTAGCTTAAAATTTCATACGGCTATCGGCCTGTTTCATTTTATTTCCACCAGAGATCGCGGCGAGTTGTTGTCATTGTGATGATTTTCAATAAGTGGGGTGATATGCCACAGCGTTCCTTACGCTGGACCAGTGCAATGCTTGGCGTTGTACTCTACAGCCTGGTGTTTATTTATTCTCATTACTACTGGCTGGCGGGCAATGCGCCGCTGCGAGGGCAGCCTGAGCTGCTGCTTTTTTTGCTGCCGGGCGCGGTCATGGCGCTGCTGCATACGGAGAGTCCGTTAAAAAGCACGCTGCTGATGGCGCTGGGAGGCACGCTGCTTGGCGTTCTGCTGCTGAATAACGCGCTGCTGGTGCACATCAGCTGGCTGACCCTGTCGGTCTGGAGCCTGAGTGCGCTTTTCTGGGCGGGCAGCGGTGCGCTGCTGGTACGGCTGGTGCGTATCGTCTGGCGCTGATGAGATAATGAAAAACGGGCCGATTCGGCCCGTTAAGAAAGCAGCTAAAAAATTACGCGCTCAGATTCTCTTTGGTCCAGGCAGCGAAATCGGTGTAGCCGCCGATATGCTGTTCATCAACGAAAATCTGCGGCACGGTGCTTACCGGTTTGCCCGCGCTTTTCTCCAGATCCGCTTTAGTAATGCCTTCCGCCTGGATATCCACATACTGGTAGCTAAAGTCGTCGCGCTCGGCGCTGAGCTTGTCGGCCAGCTCTTTTGCACGCACGCAGTAGGGGCAGCCAGGACGACCAAAAATCACAGTAACCATGAAACGCTCCTTAATTCAGGCTTGAAATGTGAACCATGTCACATAAGCTAGGGGTAGATGGACAACATGATGCCCGCTCGAACCGCTTAAAGAAAGCAGGAAATGCCTGTTAGTCTGATGCGCGTCGTCTATGCAAGATTGTGAAGCTTGACCATAATTGACGGCCTGAACCCGGTGCGACCCAGGAGAAAGCCCATGCCAAATCTGGCGCGTTTGCCCAAAGTTTTGCTGATTATGGAGGCGCTCGGCGGTTTGCTGGCGCTGTGTGCGCTGCTGCTGGCCAACAACTGGCTGTCGCTGCCCGGCCATGCCGACAGCAAAATGGTGGCGACCGCGCTGCTGATTATTGGCATTTTGCTGATGCTGCCCGCCGCCTGGCTGATGATGTGGCGCACCGCGAAAGCGATGGCGCCGCAGCTGTTTGGTCGCACCCTTAATAAAAATGAGACTCGCCGGAGACCTTAATGACACCGACTATCGATCTATTGTGCAGCCACCGTTCCATTCGTGCCTTTACTGAGCAGGCGATTAGCGCGGAACAGCGTGAGGCGATTATCGCCGCGGCGCAATCGGCCTCCACCTCCAGCTTTCTTCAGTGCTCTTCCATTATTCGTATCACCGATCCCGCGCTGCGCCAGCAGCTGGTCACGCTGACGGGCGGTCAGCAGTGGGTAGCGGACGCCGCTGAATTTTGGGTGTTCTGCGCCGATTTCAATCGCCATTTGCAGATCTGCCCCGATGCGCAGCTGGGACGCGCTGAACAGCTGCTGCTGGGCTGCGTCGATACCGCGCTGATGGCGCAGAACGCGATGGTCGCCGCCGAATCGCTCGGCCTGGGCGGCGTGTTTATCGGCGGCATCCGCAACAGCATCGCGCAGGTTACCGAGCTGCTCGGCTTGCCGAAATTCGTGCTGCCGCTGTTTGGCTTCTGCATCGGCTATCCCGCTGCGGTGCCCGATCTCAAGCCGCGCCTGCCGCAGGCGATGCTGGTGCATGAAAATCGCTATCAGCCGGTAGATCCGCAGGTGCTGGCCGACTACGATAGCCGCACGGCGATCTACTATGAGCACCGCGACAGCAATCAGCGCAGCGAAACCTGGAGCGAGCTGATTCAGCGTCTGATCATTAAAGAGACGCGCCCCTTTATGCTCGACTACCTGCACCAGCAGGGTTGGGCAACGCGCTAATCCACAAGAGGTTCGATGATGAAAATCGCCATCCTGTCGCGTGACGGGCAGCTTTATTCCTGCCGACGCCTGCGCGAGGTTGCCGAACAGCGCGGGCACGAGGTTCAAATCATCGATCCGCTCTCCTGCTACATGAATATCAATCCGGCGTCGCCGACGGTGCACTACCGCGGCGAACCCCTCGGTCATTTCGATGCGGTTATTCCGCGCATCGGGCCCGCCATCACCTTTTACGGTACGGCGGTGCTGCGTCAGTTCGAAATGTGCGGCAGCTACCCGCTCAACGAGTCGCTGGCGATCGCCCGCGCCCGCGACAAGCTGCGCTCGCTGCAGCTGCTGGCGCGTCAAGGCATCGATATGCCGGTGACCGGCTTCGCCTCGTCGCCGGACGATACCCAGGATCTTATCGCCATGGTGGGCGGCGCGCCGCTGGTGGTGAAGCTGGTGGAGGGCACGCAGGGTATCGGCGTGGTGCTGGCGGAGACGCGACAGGCGGCGGAGAGCGTTATCGACGCCTTCCGCGGGCTTAACGCGCATATTCTGGTGCAGGAGTTTATTCAGGAAGCGCAGGGTCGCGATGTGCGCTGCCTGGTGATAGGCGATGAAGTGGTGGCGGCGATTGAGCGTGAGGCGAAAGAGGGCGACTTCCGCTCTAATCTGCACCGCGGCGGCAAAGCGCATCCGGTGGAGATCACGCCGCAGGAGCGCGCCATGGCGGTTAAGGCGGCCGCGACGCTGGGGCTGGAAGTGGCGGGTGTGGATATTTTGCGCGCTCGTCGCGGCCCGCTGGTGATGGAGGTTAACGCCTCGCCTGGGCTGGAGGGGATCGAAACCGCCACCGGCATGGATATCGCCGGGATGATGATTAGCTGGACAGAGCGCAACGCTTTGCCCGGTTTCAGTCTTAAAACCGGCGGCTGACGCGCGCTTTTCAGCGGTTTTCGTAGCGTCATGCGTTTTTTTTCCGTAAGCTTAGTCGCCTGTTTATTCACCCCTTGGGACACTACGATGGATTCTCTTGTCGTTCCGGATATCGACCTGTTGCGTCGCTGGCTGGATCAGCAAAATATCACCTGGTTCGAATGTGATGCCTGTCAGGCACTCCATCTGCCGCACATGCAAAATTTCGATGGGGTGTTTGACGCCAAAATCGATCTGGTCGACAACGTTATTCTCTTCTCCGCGCTGGCGGAAGTGAAGCCGACGGCGCTGATCCCGCTGGTCGGCGATCTGTCGCAGATCAATGCTAGTTCGCTCACGGTAAAAGCCTTTATCGACATTCAGGACGACAACCTGCCGAAGCTGATTGTCTGCCAGTCTCTTGGTACTACCGCCGGCTTGACCTTCGGCCAGTTCGCCAGCTTTATGAAGCAGAGCGAAGAGCAGGTCTCCATGGTGATTATGGAGGCTTTCGCTAATAATTTGCTGATGATGGGTGAAGAGGAAGAGCGCACGCCTGCCAGCTTCAGCCATTCGCTGCTGCACTAGGCCAGCTGCTTTTCCCGTCTCGTTTTAACTGCCGCTTTATGCGGCAGTTTTCATTTCTGGCTTCGCCATTTTTTATTCTGCATTTTGCCCTTTAATGCCAGATATTTCTCGTGCTTTATGCCATTCCAGCCAGACCACATAGCACAAACATGCATAACCTGTCGCTAAAAGGCGTTTTTTACGCTGGGGTATGGTAGAGCAAAGGACAGGGGGCTATTCTTGCGGGGCTGCATGGTACGTGGATTCGCAGCGCAGGTATCAGTTTTTACTATTAAACTCTCAATGAATATTGATTCATTGTGTCTGTGAATTGACGCACAGCTCGCAGCGCTGGGATCAGGTCTGGCCAGGTTGTGACGATCCGCTCAGGAGGAAGTAAGAAGATGTTCAATCAGAAAAAATGGTTGTCAGCTGCGGTTACCGGCGTACTGATGGTCGCCTCAGCAGGATCGATGGCGGAAGATAAAACGCTGCATGTCTATAACTGGTCAGATTATATCTCGGCGGACACCGTTCCGAATTTTGAAAAGCAGTCTGGCATTAAAGTGGTCTACGACGTCTTCGATTCCAACGAAGTGCTGGAAGGCAAACTGATGGCGGGTAGCACCGGCTACGACGTGGTTGTGCCATCCTCCAGCTTCCTGGCGCGCCAGCTGCAGTCCGGCGTATTCCAGCCGCTGGATAAGAGCAAACTGCCAAACTACAAAAATCTCGATCCTGAGCTGATGAAGAAAGTTGCCCAGCACGATCCTGATAATAAATATGCGATTCCTTATCTGTGGGGCACCACCGGTATCGGCTATAACGTCGAGAAGGTGAAAGCGGCGCTGGGCGCTGATGCGCCGGTCAACAGCTGGGATCTGGTGCTGAAGCCGGAAAACCTGGAGAAGCTGAAGAGCTGCGGCGTTTCTTTCCTTGACGCGCCAGAAGAGATTTTCGCCACCGTACTGAATTATCTCGGCAAAGATCCCAACAGCTCCGACGCCAAAGATTACTCCGGCGCGGCGACCGATCTGCTGCTGAAGCTGCGCCCCAGCATTCGCTATTTCCACTCGTCGCAGTACATCAACGACCTGGCGAACGGCAATACCTGCGTCGCTATTGGCTGGTCCGGCGATATCCTGCAGGCGAAAAAGCGTGCTGAACAGGCGAAAAATGGCGTGCAGATCGCCTACAGCGTGCCGAAAGAGGGCGCGCTCGCCTTCTTCGATATGATGGCGATTCCGAAGGACGCGAAAAATCTTGATGCCGCCTACCAGTGGCTGAACTACATCATGGATCCGAAAGTCATTGCCGACGTTTCCAACAAGATGTCCTACGCTAACGGTAACAAGGCGTCGCTGCCGCTCATCAATGCTGACGTCCGCAACAATCCGGGCATCTTCCCGACGCCAGAAGCGATGTCGAAGCTGTTCGTGCTGAAAGTGCAGGATCCGAAGCTGGATCGCGCGCGCACCCGTGCGTGGACGCGAGTGAAAAGCGGGAAATAAACGGCTTTTTGCGCATTCGCAAGCTTACAACCTGGAACAGAGGCGCTGCGCTGGCCTCTGTTTTCTCTTTTTTAGCGGCTGGCTCAGCCGTTCCGCGTAGACCGGAGTGAACTGTTAGTGAACGACGCGATCCCTCGTCCCCCCCATAAAACCGCAAAGGCGTTAACGCCGCTGCTGGAGATCCACAACCTGACCAAATCCTTCGACGGGCAGCACGCCGTCGATGACGTCAGCCTGACCATCTATAAAGGCGAAATTTTCGCGCTGCTCGGCGCCTCCGGCTGCGGAAAATCGACGCTGCTGCGTATGCTGGCAGGGTTTGAGCCGCCGACCAGCGGACAGATCGTGCTGGACGGACAGGATCTCTCCCACGTTCCGCCTTACCAGCGTCCGGTAAATATGATGTTTCAGTCCTACGCGCTCTTCCCGCATATGACGGTGGAGCAGAACATCGCGTTCGGGCTCAAGCAGGACAGGCTGCCGAAGGGCGAAATTACGGCGCGCGTGCAGGAGATGCTGGCGCTGGTGCATATGCAGGAGTTCGCGAAGCGCAAGCCGCACCAGCTTTCGGGCGGTCAGCGTCAGCGCGTGGCGCTGGCGCGCAGCCTGGCGAAGCGTCCCAAGCTGCTGCTGCTCGACGAGCCGATGGGGGCGCTCGATAAAAAATTGCGCGACCGGATGCAGCTGGAAGTGGTAGACATCCTTGAGCGCGTCGGCGCGACCTGCGTGATGGTCACCCACGACCAGGAAGAGGCGATGACTATGGCGGGCCGCATCGCCATTATGAACCGCGGCAAGTTCGTGCAGATCGGCGAGCCGGAAGAGATTTACGAACATCCCACTACCGTTTACAGCGCCGAGTTTATCGGCTCGGTTAATGTCTTTAACGGCATGCTGCGTGAACGTCAGGAAGATGGTCTGGTCATCGACAGCCCAGGGCTGGTGCATCCGCTGAAGGTGGACTCCGACGTATCAGTGCCGGATAACGTGCCGGTGCATGTCGCGCTGCGCCCGGAAAAAGTGATGCTGTGCGAAGAGGTGCCGGAGGATGGCTATAACTTCGCCGTCGGCGAAGTGGTGCATATCGCCTATCTCGGCGATCTCTCTATCTATCATGTGCGGCTGAAAAGCGGGCAGATGATCAGCGCCCAGCTGCAGAATGCCCACCGTTTCCGCAAAGGTCTGCCGACCTGGGGCGATGAAGTTCGCCTCTGCTGGGATGTCGACAGCTGTGTGGTGCTGACGGCTTAAGGAGACGTAATGAGCCAACTTTTTCACTCCAGCAAACCGGTCCGCGCCCGGCTGGCCGGTACGCCGCTGCAGCGCTGGGCGACGCGCATGAAAATGCGTCACGGCCGCAAGCTGGCGATCGCGCTGCCTTACGTCTGGCTGGTGCTTTTTTTCCTGCTGCCGTTTTTGATTGTGCTGAAGATCAGCTTCGCCGATATCGCGCGCGCTATTCCGCCCTATACCGAGCTGATTAGCTGGGCTGACGATCAGCTCAATATCGTGCTTAATCTTGGCAACTATCTGACGCTGACCGACGATCCGCTCTATGTGGACGCCTATCTGCAGTCGCTGAAGGTGGCGGCGATCTCGACTCTCATCTGTCTGCTGGTGGGCTATCCGCTCGCCTGGGCGGTCGCGCACAGCAAGCCTTCGATGCGCACCATCCTGCTGCTGCTGGTGATCCTGCCGTCGTGGACCTCTTTCCTGGTGCGCGTCTACGCCTGGATGGGGCTGCTGAATAATAACGGCATCCTGAACCGCTTCCTGATGTGGCTGGGCGTTATCGACCACCCGCTGGTGATCCTCTATACCAATACGGCGGTCTATATCGGTATCGTCTATTGCTACCTGCCGTTTATGGTGCTGCCGATCTATACCGCTCTGACGCGCATCGACTATTCGCTGGTGGAAGCCTCGCTCGATCTCGGCGCGAAGCCGCTGAAAACCTTTTTCAGCGTGATTGTGCCGCTGACCAAAGGCGGCATTATCGCCGGTTCGATGCTGGTCTTTATTCCGGCGGTGGGCGAATACGTTATTCCGGAACTGCTGGGCGGGCCGGACAGCATTATGATTGGCCGTATCCTGTGGCAGGAATTTTTCAACAACCGCGACTGGCCGGTCGCCTCGGCGCTGGCGGTGATTATCCTGCTGATTTTGATTTTGCCTATCGTCTGGTTCCATAAGCATCAAAACCGTGAAATGGGAGAGAAGGAATGAACCAGCTGCCTGCGATCCGCTCGCCGTGGCGCACCGCCATTCTGCTCTGCGGTTTCCTGTTTCTTTATGCGCCAATGCTGCTGCTGGTGGTCTACTCCTTTAACAGCTCGCAGCTGGTGACGGTATGGGAGAGCTTCTCTTTCCACTGGTATCGCGTGCTGTTTCAGGACGACGCCATGCTTGACGCGGTAGGGCTGAGCCTGACCATCGCCGCGCTGAGCGCTACCATGGCGGTGGTGCTTGGCACGATGGCTGCGGTGGTGGTGGTGCGCTTTGGCCGTTTCCGCGGCCATACCGGCTTCGCCTTTATGCTGACCGCGCCACTGGTGATGCCTGACGTGATCACCGGGCTGTCGCTGCTGCTGCTGTTCGTTGCCATGGGCAACGCTTTTGGCTGGCCGAGCGATCGCGGCATGCTGACCATCTGGCTGGCGCACGTCACCTTCTGTACCGCCTATGTGGCGGTGGTGATCAATTCGCGCCTGCGCGAGCTGGATCGCTCCATCGAAGAGGCGGCGATGGATCTGGGCGCGACGCCGCTGAAGGTTTTCTTCGTGATTACCGTACCGATGATCGCGCCGGCGATCGTTACCGGCTGGCTGCTGGCCTTTACGCTGTCGCTGGACGATCTGGTGATCGCCAGCTTCGTCACCGGGCCTGGCGCGACGACCTTGCCGATGGCGATCTTCGCCACCGTACGGCGCGGCGTAAACCCGGAGATTAACGCGCTGGCCTCGCTCATCCTGTTTGTGGTCGGGCTGGTTGGGTTTATCGCCTGGCGCTGGATGGCGCACGAAGAAAAGCAGCGTGTTCGCGATATTCAGAAAGCCAGACGTGGCTGAAATCCGGAACTTTTGCCACTATAAAAGCGGGCGGAAGTTTTCGCCCGCTTGCGTGTCGTGACGGAGCCTTGCCATGTCGGAAACCCTGAAAAACAGCGATTTTATCTCTCCCGCCCCCGTATCGGTGACGGTCGCGGGCATTGCCATTATCGCCACGCGCTGCCTGAGCGTGCTGATGCTGGCGAACGAGCTGGGCTTTGAGGAGACAGTGAACTTTGTTCACCGCAGCGCGCAGGCCTGGGATTCCACCCTTATCTTTATCGCCAGCCAGCTGATCTTTTTTTATGAGCTGCGCTGCGCCTTTCTGCTGTTGCGCGGCAGCAACCGCGGCCGCTGGGGTTTTCTCGCCACCCAGATCGTGGTGCTGCTCTATATGCTGCTGGCGTCGACCGGCGCTGTCTACCCGGAAATTTTCAGCATCAGCGGCGCGAACAATGCGCAAATTATTCACCATACGCTGATGCAAAAGCTGCCCGATCTGCTGGTGCTGGGACTGCTGTTTGTGCCGGCCAGCAGCCGCGCATTTTTCCGTAAGCGGTGATACAATCGCGCTCCGCCCGACCCCCTGGGAGTAACACAGGCCTTACCCGATGCAATGCGCGCTCTATGACGCCGACCGCTGCCGTTCATGTCAGTGGCTGGAAAAACCCTATTCGCAACAGCTCAGCGACAAGCAGGCGCGGCTGGAAGCGCTGCTGGCGCAGCAGCCGGTAGCGCAGTGGCTGCCGCCGGTGACCTCGGCGCAGCAGGCGTTTCGCAACAAGGCGAAGATGGTGGTCAGCGGCAGCGTGGAGCGTCCGGTGCTGGGCATGGCGCAGCGCGACGGCAGCGCGGTGGATCTCAGCGCCTGTCCACTCTATCCAGAGAGCTTTGCGCCGGTTTTTGCCGCGCTGAAGCCCTTTATCGCCCGAGCGGGCTTAACGCCTTATAACGTGGCGCGCAGGCGCGGCGAGCTGAAATTTCTGCTGCTGACCGAAAGCACCCAGGGCGGCATGATGCTGCGCTTTGTGCTGCGCTCCAGGGAAAAACTGGATCAGCTGCGCGGCGCGCTGCCGTGGCTGCAGCAACAGCTGCCGCAGCTTAAGGTGATCTCTGCAAATATTCAGCCGGTGCATATGGCGATCCTGGAAGGGGATGAGGAGATTGCGCTCACGCCGTCTCAGTCGCTGGCGGAGAGCTTTAATCAGGTGCCGCTCTGGATCCGACCGCAGAGCTTTTTCCAGACTAACCCGCAGGTTGCCGCCGCGCTCTACGCCACGGCGCGCGACTGGGTGCGCGAGCTGCAGATCGGCAGCATGTGGGATCTCTTCTGCGGCGTCGGTGGTTTTGGCCTACACTGCGCCACGCCGCAGATGCAGCTGACCGGCATCGAGATCAGCGCCGAGGCGATCGCCTGCGCGCAGCGTTCGGCGGAGATGCTGGGACTGGAAAAGGTCAGCTTCGCCGCGCTCGACTCCACCGCTTTCGCTACCGGGCGCGACGCGGTGCCCGATCTGGTGCTGGTCAATCCGCCGCGTCGCGGCATCGGCAAAGCGCTGTGCGACTATCTGAGCCGTATGGCGCCCGGCTATATTCTCTACTCCAGCTGCAATCCCGAAAGCATGGCGCAGGATATTGCGCGTCTGGCGGACTATCGCGTGACGCGCGTGCAGCTGTTCGATATGTTTCCGCATACCGCGCATTTTGAGGTGCTGAGCCTGCTGACGCGCCAGGATGCGCAAGAGGGTGGGCCAGCGTCCTGACAGCCTGTACTGAGGACGATGCAGAACCGGTCAGGCTTCAGCCCGCTGGCCCAAAGCGGCGAGTTACTCGGGGAACCACTTCTGATTGAGCTGCTGCAGGACGCCGTTGCTCTTCAGCGTCGCCAGCGCGCCGTTCAGCCTGTCGCGCAGCGCGTCGTTGCCTTTACGCACCGCAATGCCCAGACCAGTGCCGAAGTAAGCCTTATCCGTTACGTGCTCGCCAACCGGGGCTAAATCCGCGTTGGTTTTCAGCCACTGATTCACGACCGCCGTATCGCCGAAGACACCGTCTATACGGCCGTTTTTCATATCGAGAATGGCGTTCTGATAGCTGTCGTAGGCGACGGCGGCGATCTCAGGATGCTTCTCCTGCAGATATTTCTGGTGCGTCGTGCCGTTCTCAACGCCGATACGTTTGCCCTTCAGCGAGGCGAAATCGCTGAACTTGCCTTTGCGCGCGATAACGATAGCGGAGTTGGCGTAGTAGGGCTGGGTGAAATCCACCTGCTTGCTGCGCTCGTCGGTAATATCCATGCCGGAGATGACCGCGTCAAAGCGGCGGAACTTCAGCGACGGGATCAGGCTATCGAACGCATTATTGGTAAAGGTGCACTCCGCCTTTAACTGCTGGCAGAGCGCCTTCGCCAGATCGATATCGTATCCTACGATCTGGTTGTCGCGATCCAGCGATTCAAACGGGGGATAGGTAGCGGAAGAGGCGAAGCGAATTGTCTCCGCCGCGTGGGCGCTCATTGCCAGAGTCGCCAGCGCGGCGGCAAGGATCCATTTTTTCATCGTGTAACTCCTGAAAGCCATACCAGAGGCGGAACGGTTGACACGATGCCAGCAAATGAATCTTTATGCAATATTCGTGCGTAAAAAATTAAAAAGGCGAGCATTGCTCGCCTGGATATTAACTTCTGCGCTCAAAGGCCAGCGCGCGCCGCTCAATCAGCCGCATCATCAGCGTCAGCAGACCATTCACCACCAGATAAACCAGCCCGGCGGCGGCGAACACCATCACGTCATAGGTTCGGCCATAAAGCAGCTGACCGTGGCCCATCACTTCCATCAGCGTAATGGTGTAGGCAAGCGACGTGCCTTTAAACACCAGCACCACCTCGTTGGAGTAGGAGGAGAGGGCGCGTTTAAACGCATAGGGCAGCAGAATGCGCAGCGTATCTTTACGGCTCATTCCCAGCGCGGCGCAGGATTGCCACTGACCTGCCGGAATGGCGCGCATCGCGCCGTAAAACAGCTGCGTGGTATAGGCGGCGCTGTTGAGCGACAGCGCCAGCATGGCGCAGAGCCACGGCTGCGACAGCAGATGCCACAGCCAGGGAATGCTTTGCAGGCTGGGGAACTGGCCGGGGCCGTAGTAGATCAGGAAGATCTGCACCAGCAGCGGCGTGCCGGTAAACAGGGTGATATATATTTTCACCAGCGGATTCAGCAGCGGCGTTTTCAGCGACAGCACGACGGTAAAAAGCAGCGCCAGCGCCAGCGCCACCAGCAGCGACGCCAGCGTCAGCGTCAGGCTGGTATGCAGCCCTTTCAGGATCTCAGGCAGGTAGCTCAGCATCAGCTATTTCCTCGCTCGAAGCGGGTAGTGCGCAGCTCGATACGGCGCAGCACCGCCTGGCTCAGCAGCGTAATCACCAGATAGATGGCCGCCGCAATCAGAAACCAGGTAAAAGGCTCCTGGGTGCGGGTCGCAATGCTTTTGGTTTGCAGCATCAGATCGTTAACGCTGATCAGCGATACCAGCGCAGTATCTTTCAGCAGCACCAGCCACTGGTTGCCGAGGCCCGGCAGCGCGTGACGCCACATCTGCGGCATAATCAGGCGCAGAAAAATAGCGGACTTTTTCATGCCCAGCGCCTGACCCGACTCCCATTGACCCTGCGGCACCGCCTTCAGCGCGCCGCGCAGAGTTTGCGAGGCGTAGGCGGAGTAGAGGATCGCCAGCGCGATGACCCCACACAGAAAAGGACTGACGTCGAAGTTTTCGATCGCCACCTGCACCGGCAGCTTAAACAGGCCAAAATTCAGGGTAAAGCCGTCGGAAAGCACCAGCAGCAGCTGCGAAGCGCCGAAGTAGATAAACAGCACCACCAGGATCTCCGGCAGGCCGCGGATCAGCGTAACCAGCGCTGTGCCGATCCACGCCAGCGGCTTAAACCGCAGCGATTCCCAGCCGGCAAAAATCATCGCCAGCGCAAGGCCGGCGATCAGGGCGCAAACAGCGAGGCCGACGGTCATGCCGGCGGCGCTGGCGAGAGGATAGAGCTCACTCATCGGTAATTACTGCTGGAACCATTTGCTGTAGATGGTTTTGTAGGTGCCGTCGGCCTTCACCTTATCCAGCGCGGCGTTAAACTTCGCCTGCAGATCGGTATTGCCCTGACGTACGGCGATGCCGAGACCTGTGCCGAAGTAAGCTTTGTCAGTCACTTTGTCACCGACCGCCGCCAGGTTTGCGTTCTGCTTCAGCCACTCGTTAACGACCGCCGTGTCGCCAAATACCGCGTCGATACGGCCGTTTTTCAGGTCCAGCACCGCGTTCTGGTAGCTGTCGTAAGGCACAGTGGTGATGTCGGCATGCTGATCGTTGAGGTATTTCTGGTGCGTCGTGCCGTTCTGTACGCCGACGCGCTTGCCTTTCAGCGCGGCCACATCGGCCACCTTGCCTTTCTGCGCGATAAACAGCGCGGAGTTGTCATAGTAAGGCTTGCTGAACAGCACCTGCTTTTCACGCTCCGGGGTGATATCCATACCGGCCATTACCGCATCGAAACGGCGAAACTTCAGGCTCGGGATCAGGCTGTCGAACGCCTGGTTGGTAAAGGTGCAGGTCGCGTTCATCTCTTTACAGAGCGCATTCGCCAGGTCGACGTCAAAGCCCTGAATCTTGTTGCTGGAATCGACAAACTCAAACGGAGGATAGGAGGCTTCGGTGGCGAAGCGAATAGTCTGGGCAGCAGACGCGCTCAGGCTCAGACCAGCAAGCAGTGCAGCAAGGACGATTTTTTTCATTTAGAGCTTCCTGACTTAGTGCGAAAGATAATGTGCAAACGCCTCGGTTTGCGGCTGTGTAAATCGGCTGGCGTCACCCTGCTCCACGATATGGCCGTTCTCCATATAGACCACGCGGCTGGCGGTTTTACGGGCGACTTCTACTTCGTGCGTGACGATAACCTGGGTAATGTGCGTCTGGGCGAGTTCGCGGATAATGCTGACGATCTGCGCGGTAATTTCCGGATCGAGCGCGGCGGTCGGCTCATCGAACAGCAGCACCTGCGGCTCCATCATCAGGGCGCGCGCGATGGCAACACGCTGCTGCTGGCCGCCGGAGAGGTGCAGCGGAAAACGTTCGGCGTAGGACGTCAGGCGCAGGCGATCCAGCAGCTTGTCGGCGCGCGCGCGGGCGTCCGCTTTGCTGAGGCCCAGCACGCGACACGGCGCTTCGATCAGGTTCTGCACCACGGTCAGGTGCGGCCAGAGATTATATTGCTGGAAGACCATACCGACATTCTGACGCAGTTCGCGGATGGCGGCGTCAGAGGGCGTTTTGCTGAAGTCGAAATGATTACCGGCGATTTTCAGGCTGCCCGAGCGAGGCTGCTCCAGCAGGTTAAGCACGCGCAGGAGTGAACTTTTCCCCGCGCCGCTTGGGCCGAGCAGCACCAGCGTTTCGCCTTGCGGGCAATCCAGATTGATGTCAAACAGCGCCTGGTGGGCGCCGTAAAAGCAGTTAATCCCGTTTAGTTGAATACTCATGCGCAAATTTTGAATAGCCATTAGTGCCGCGAATCTTAACCGCACCAGAATAGTTATGCAAATGAAGTGGGTTAAAATTTATTAAACCGCAGGGAAACAGTTAAAGCGTAGCACAATATCGCGCCACTCAGCGTAGTCAGGCCAGGCAGGCGACGATGGTGTAAAAAAATGCGCCGCTGGTTAGCGGCGCGCGTCATAAAAGAACGGTTATTTCTTTGCCTGCTCCAGCGCCTGGCTCAGGGTACCGCCGCCCGGATGCGGCCAGTCGGCGACGTAGCGCACGTCATCCACGACCCAGCAGGTGCCTTCGCGAATCATCAATACCTCATCCTGCCAGCTTTTGCCGTCGCGGCTCAGCTCGACGCGCAGCGGAATATTGCGCGCGTCGCGGTTCGGGATGGTAGAGCTGTCCGCCACGCTGGCGGCGGTTGGCCCTTGCGGCAGGCTGGAAAAGAGATCGCCGCTGCGCCACTGCGCCGTAGCCTTGCTGCCTTGCGCGTTCGCCTGCTGCAGCGCCTGATAGAGGCGTTCGCTCAGGTAAGGGCGGTACTTCGCCAGTTGATCGCTGCCGGGCAGGCCTTGCGTTGGCTGCTGGATGCGCAGATCGTAAAACTGCTGCGCGACGCTGTCAGGGCCGCCGTCGACGCAGGGTGCGGTGCGTGGGCCATTGTCCTTGATCACCGGCTCGACCGTCGTACAGGCGGAGAGCAGCAGTGCGGCGGGAAGCAGCAGCGCAAAGGCTTTGTTTCTCATCTCGATTTCCTTATTGTCTCTGGCAAAGCGTCATTTTTAGCATAGAGTATAGCCGTGCTTTTTAGTCGAAAGAGCCTTGCACGCCATTTCATATAAGGAGAGAGCGATGAAATTTTCCACCACGCCCACCCTGGAAGGACACAGCATCAGCGACTACTGCGGCGTCGTTACCGGCGAAGCTATCCTCGGCGCGAACATTTTCCGCGACTTTTTCGCTGGTATCCGCGATGTGGTCGGCGGACGTTCCGGCGCCTATGAGAAAGAGCTGCGCAAGGCGCGTGAAATCGCCTTTGAAGAGCTGGAAGCGCAGGCGAAATCGCTGGGCGCCAACGCGGTGGTCGGTATTGATATCGATTATGAAACCGTGGGCAAGGACGGCAGCATGCTGATGGTCAGCGTGACCGGTACGGCGGTGATCCTGCGTTGAGGCTGTTGCTGGCGGCGCTGCTGCTGCTGCTGCTGGCGGGATGCCACAGCGGAGTAGAATCGCGGCAGGGCTACTGGGTTGATACGCAGCATCCCGCTTACGGCGCCAGGCCGCGTATTAAGGTGGTTGTCATTCACTATACCGCCGAAGATTTTCCCTCTTCGCTGGCGACGCTGACCGATCGCGACGTCAGCGCCCACTACCTGATTCCTCGCCAGCCGCCGCAGCGCGCCGGAAAACATGTGGTCTGGCAGCTGGTGCCGGAGAACCAGCTCGCCTGGCATGCTGGCCCTAGCTTCTGGCGCGGCGCAACGCGCATTAACGATACTTCGATCGGCATTGAGCTGGTGAATCGCGGCTACACGCGCACGTTAACCGGGCGCGACTGGCAGCCCTTTACCGACGCGCAGATCGCCGCGCTGATACCCTTGCTGAAGGATATTGCTCAACGCTACGCCATTGCGCCGGAGAATATTGTCGGCCACAGCGATGTCGCGCCGCAGCGCAAGCAGGATCCCGGCCCGCTGTTTCCCTGGCGTCAGCTGGCGCAGCAGGGCATCGGCGCCTGGCCGGAGGCGGCTCGCGTGCAGCGCTATTTAGCGGGAAGGTCGGCAACAGCGCCAGTAGAAGCAGAAACGCTGCTGTCGGCGCTGTCGCGCTACGGCTATGACGTCAGCGGCGCGACTACGCCGCGCCAGCAACAGCAGCTGATCGCGGCGTTCCAGATGCATTTTCGTCCAGCGGACTATCGCGGCCTGCCGGATGCGGAAACCCTGGCGATAGCCGAAGCGCTGCTGGAGAAGTATGGCGGTTCACGCTGCAGGAACGCTTTCCAGTCCGCCACCAGCTGCTCCAGCGCATGACGATCGACATCAAGATGCGTCACGATACGCGTCACCGGCCCGACGCTTAACAATACGTCGCGCTGGGCGAACCAGCTTTGCAGCGGCTGGACCTGCTCGGCGGGCACGCGTACGAACAGCATATTAGTCTGCTGATCCACCACCTCAACGCCCGCCTGCTGCAGCTGCTGGCCGAGCCACGCGGCGTTGTCGTGATCCTCTTTCAGACGCGCCACATTGTGCTGCAGCGCATAGAGACCGGCTGCCGCCAGAATGCCCGCCTGGCGCATACCGCCGCCCGCCATTTTGCGCCAGCGGCGGGCGCGTTCGATATAGGCCTTATCACCGCACAGCAGCGATCCCACCGGCGTGCCCAGTCCTTTCGACAGGCAGATAGTCAGGGTATCGCAGTAGCGCGCGATCGCTTCCAGCGTAACGTTTTGCGCCACCACCGCGTTAAAGATGCGCGCGCCGTCGATATGCAGCGCCAGTTTGCGTTCGCGGCTGAAGTCAAAGGCGCGGGCAAGATAGTCGAGCGGCAGCACCTTGCCGTGGTGGGTATTTTCCAGGCTGAGCAGGCGAGTCCGCGCAAAGTGAATATCGTCCGGCTTGATGGCGGCCGCGACTAAATCGAGCGGCAGCGTGCCATCGTCGGCAGCGAGGATCGGCTGCGGCTGAATGCTGCCCAGCACCGCCGCGCCGCCCGCTTCATATTTGTAGTTATGCGCCTGCTGGCCGACGATATATTCATCGCCGCGTTCGCAGTGGCTCAGCAGCGCCACCAGATTCGCCTGGGTGCCGGTAGGGAAGAATAGCGCGGCCTCTTTGCCGCTGAGGCGCGCGGCTTCCGCCTCAAGCGCATTCACGGTCGGGTCGTCGCGATAGACGTCGTCGCCGGTTTCGGCGGCCATCATCGCCTGCAACATCGCGGCGCTGGGCCGGGTCACGGTATCACTGCGTAAATCGATCACGTTGCTCTCCTGAGAAAAGAAAAACGGGCGTAAACGCCCGTTAAGATTAACAACAGGTGCCGAAGCGGGTGACATGAGCCGTTCGCAAGGAGGCGCAAGGCATCCCTGACGCGGGATGCTTTGCTCTTCTGCCCATGACACCCACTTTTCAGACTTCCAGCGCGCTGAAAAGAGCATCAGCGCCCGCCGTTCTCTTTCTCTTTTACCGCAGCCAGTTGGTTTTCGCCAGCTCCACTACTTCATCGCCGCGACCATTCAGAATCGCACGCAGCATATAGATACTGAAGCCTTTCGCTTGCTCCATCTTGATTTGCGGCGGCATCGCCAGCTCTTCTTTGGCGGTGATGACATCTACCAGCACCGGGCCGGGATGGGCAAAGGCCTGCTCCAGCGCGCCGTTAAGCTCAGAGGCTTTTTCCACGCGTATGCCCTTAATACCGCAGGCTTCGGCGATGGCGGCGAAGTCAGGGTTATCCAGCTCGGTACCGTCGGTGAGGTAGCCGCCCGCCTTCATCTCCATGGCGACAAAGCCCAGCACGCTGTTGTTAAAGATCACCAGCTTCACCGGCAGCTTGAGCTGCGCCAGGGTGATAAAGTCGCCCATCAGCATGCTAAAGCCGCCGTCGCCGCACAGCGCCACCACCTGTCGATCGCGGTTCAGCGCCTGAGCGCCAAGCGCCTGCGGCATGGCATTGGCCATCGAACCGTGGTTGAAAGAGCCCAGCAGGCGGCGACGTCCGTTCATCTTCAGATAGCGCGCGGCCCAGACGGTGGGCGTGCCGACGTCGCAGGTAAAAATCGCGTCATCGCTGGCGTAGTGGCTAATCTGCTGCGCCAGATACTGCGGATGGATCGCCTGTTTGTCATTGGCGTTAGCCAGCTCATCCAGCCCTTTGCGCGCATCGGCGTAATGTTCCAGCGCGCTGTCGAGATGATGACGATCGCTTTTCTTCACCAGTCGCGGCAGCAGCGCCTGCAGCGTCGGCTTCACCGCGCCGACATACGCCTGATCGAGATGGCAGTGCGCGCCGAGACTGCCGGGATTGATATCAATCTGAATGATTTTCGCGTGTTCCGGATAGAAGGCGCGATAGGGGAATTTGGTGCCGAGCAACAGCAGCGTATCGGCATTCATCATGGCGTGATAGCCGGAGGAGAAGCCGATCAGCCCGGTCATGCCGACATCATACGGGTTGTCATACTCCAGATGCTCTTTGCCGCGCAGCGCATGAACTATCGGCGCCTTGAGCGTCTCCGCCAGCCGCACCACTTCGTCATGCGCGCCGGCGCAGCCGCTGCCGCACAGTAACGTGATATTGCCGGCGTCGTTCAGGGTTTGTGCCAGCAGCGCCAGCTCGCTCTCCTGCGGCACAACCTGCGGCAGCTGCGGGGGATACCACTCAGCGGAGGCGCTCTCCGGCGCAGGCTTCAATGCCACATCGCCCGGCAGGACCACGACTGATACGCCGCGATTCAGGATCGCCTTGCGCATTGCGATGCCCAGCACCTGCGGCAGTTGCTCCGGGCTGGACACCAGCTCGCAGTAGTGGCTGCACTCGCGGAATAGCTCCTGCGGATGGGTCTCCTGAAAATAGCCGCTGCCAATCTCGCTGGAAGGAATATGCGCGGCGATTGCCAGCACCGGCACGCGGTTGCGGTGGCAGTCGAACAGGCCATTAATCAGATGCAGGTTGCCAGGCCCACAGGAACCGGCGCACACCGCTAGCTCACCGCTGACGTGGGCTTCTGCGCCAGCGGCAAAGGCGGCAACCTCTTCATGTCGCGTCGGCATCCATTCGATAGTGCCCATGCGGTTCAGGCTGTCGCTCAGCCCATTCAGGGAGTCTCCGGTCACCCCCCAGATACGTTTTACACCTGCGTTTTCCAGCGTTTTCGCGATCAGCGCCGCAACGGTCTGTTTCATCGTGTTCTCCTCTGGCGGTAAGCCATCTTCCCGATGGCGGACAAAAGAAAAAGACTAGACAAGCTTTCACATTTCCAGCCGTGAAAAAGTGCGCTGCATTAGCCGTGAAACAGTGCGCTGTACGTCAGGCAGAGAAAAAGGCGATCAGCAGCGGCGCCAGCAGGCTCATCACAAAACCGTGTACTATGGCTGCCGGGACAATCTCATTACCGCCCGCACGCTGCAGCACTGGCAGGGTGAAATCCATCGCTGTCGCGCCGCACAGGCCCAGCGCGCAGGAGCGATGCCGGGCGATCAAGGCCGGGATCAGCATAATAGCGGTCAGCTCGCGCAGCAGATCGTTAAAAAATGCGGCGCTGCCGATCACCGGGCCGAACGCCTCGGTCATCAGAATGCCGGAGAGGGAGTACCAGCCGAAACCGCTGGCCAGCGCCAGGCCGGTTTTCAGCGGCAGCCCCAGCAGCGCGGCGGCAATCACGCCGCCCAGCAGCGCGCTCAACAGCACCACGACCGATACCAGCATGCCGCGGCGATTAAGCAGAATCTGACGCAGCGTCATGCCGCTGCCGCGCAGCTGTATGCCGACAAGAAACAGCAAAAAGATCAGCGCGTACTCGCTGGCGGTTGAGGCGTGGCGCAAAAAGGCAAGCTGCGTCAGTCCAGTGAGAAAGCCCACCACCACCACGCCGCACAGCGTGAGCGAATCGAGCGCCATTCGCAGCCGCGACGGCAGGGTTTCCTGTTTATGCTTATGCTGCCAGGGGCGATTTTTTTCCAGCAGGCGCAGCGCCAGCAGGTTGCACAGCAGGATCGCCAGCGCGCTTACCAGCGCGATATGAAACACGCTCAAGAGGTTGCTGCTGAGATTATCAAGAAAGGCGAGACTGATACCCATAAAAAACAGGATGATATAGACCATCCAGCCCAGCAGGCGATTCACCAGTCGTAAAAAAACGGGCTGATGCAGCGGCAGCAGCCAGCCCACCACCAGCGGCAGCAGAATGATAAGGAGTCCAGAATACATAACAGATGCTTTTCCTTGCAGAGAGTGCCGACACGCTAGCGAAAAAGGCTGATAGAGTAAACCCTTGCATAACAGCAGCCTGAATGAACCTGAGGATGGACGCCGATGATTCTGGAACATATCGAAATTACCGGGTTTCGCGGCATTAATCATTTATCGCTGCCGCTCACCCAGACTAACGTACTTATTGGAGAGAACGCCTGGGGTAAATCGAGTTTGCTGGACGCGATGAGCCTGCTGCTTGCACCGCAGGAAACCTTTTATTCGTTCACCCGGCACGATTTTCACTTTACGCCAGGCAACAGCGAGACGCGGATGCGGCGGCTGCAGGTCGTGTTCCATTTTCGCGACGACAACGAGGAGCAGGATGCAGTTTTCTCGCCGTTCTGGCAGCGCGACGCGCAGGGGGTGCGGCGGCTCTACTTCAGCACCCGCGCGCGGCTACGCGAAACGGAAGTCACCGCCTCGCGCCGCTTTTTGCGCGCCGACGGCGAGGTGTTGCCGCTGGCGGGCAGCGAGGAGGCGATAAGGCAGCTGGTGCGGCTGCATCCGGTGCTGCGTCTGCGCGATGCCCGCTTTAGCCGACGCTCGCGCCATGACGAAAGCGATGCGCAGGCGCGGAGCGCCCAGCTGAACGCCTTAGCGGGGGATATCGACAGCCTGACGCGCCAGCTGGCGTCGCAGCCGCACCAACTCAGCGATGAAACGCTGCGGCAGGGCGTAGCGACCATGCAGCAGCTGATGGAGCACTACTTTCTGGTGCTGCAACCCGCTGACGGCCGCGCCCGGCGCAGCGATCCGCATAGGCGCGATGGGGCACACGGCTGGCGCGCGCTGGATCGGCTCAACCAGCTTATCGGCGAAACGGATTCGCGCAGCCGTCAGATCGTTCTGCTGCGCATGTTCGTTCTGCTGGCGCAGGCGCGCGGCGCGGCGACGCTCTCGCCTCAGGCGCGTCCCCTGTTGCTGATTGAAGATCCGGAAACCCGGCTGCATCCGATTATGCTGTCGGTGACCTGGAATCTGCTCGATCTTATTCCGCTGCAGAAAATTGCGACCACCAACTCCGGCGAGTTGCTGTCGCTGACACCGGTAGAAAACGTCTGCCGTCTGGTGCGCGAGCCGACGCGCGTCGCCGCCTGGCGTATTGGCCCGCAGGGGCTTAGCGCGGAAGCGAGCCGCCGTATCGGCTTTCATATTCGCGTTAACCGTCCGTCGGCCCTGTTCGCCCGTTGCTGGCTGCTGGTGGAAGGGGAAACCGAAGTGTGGATTATCAATGAGCTGGCGCGTCAGTGCGGCTATCACTTCGCGGCGGAAGGCGTAAAAGTGATTGAGTTTGCGCAATCCGGCCTGAAGCCGCTGCTGAAATTCGCCGCGCGCATGGGCATCGCCTGGCATGTGCTGACCGATGGAGACGACGCCGGCAATAAATATGCCGCCACGACGCGCAGCCAGCTTCAGCCGCATGATGAAAGCGAGCACTATCTGACCCAACTGCCGGCGCTGGATATGGAGCACTTTCTTTTCAAAGCGGGTTTCCAGGAAGTTTATCTGCAGATGGCGCACCTGCCGTTAAATGTTGCCATGAGTCCCAGGCGTATCATTACCAAAGCTCTCCAGCACGCCTCCAAGCCGGAGCTGGCAATCGCCGTGGCGACGGCCGCCGCCGAACGCGGAGAGGAGGCGATGCCGCCGCTGATGCGCCAGATGTTTTCCCGCGTAATGTGGCTGGCGCGCGGCAAGGCGGATTAACCGCACGTGCGCAAGAAAATAAAATGCCAGCGACACGGCTGGCATTTTTTGGGGGAGCGTTCAGAATGGGGTGATAGCAGTTCAGGCGTGCTGTACAGCGTCCACCGGCACGATCAGGCTGGCATGATTGCCTTTCGGGCCTTGATGAACATCAAACTGAACTTGTTGGCCGGCTTTTAATGTTCTGTAACCATCCATCTGAATCGTAGAGTAGTGCGCGAAGATATCTTCTCCGCCACCGATCGGACAGATAAAGCCGAAGCCCTTAGCGTTATTGAACCATTTAACAGTACCCGTCTCCATGCTTTTACTTCCCTCGCAAGACATTTGATAACCAGGTGAGTAAATTGAAGCTGGGGTCGAGTTTGTTTAAAACTCAATCAGCTTGTGTCTGTAGAATGTAGAGAAAGAGACCCTGGCGTCAAGCAAACCACCAGAGAGCGCGGGGATAAAATCATTAAAATTTGAAGCGGTTAACGCTATTGCGAATTTTGTGATACAGGTCGCGCGCGGTTTTTTTCGCAAAAAATCACGGTGGCGGAGGGGTGCTTGACAAGCGTGTTAAACTCTACGTATGGACAGTTAACCGTCCGTACCGATGTGCAGAATTTCAACGGAACATTATGGCAAATACTAACGACTGGCTTAACTTTGAACACCTGGCCGAAGACAAAGCGAAAGAGGGGCTGCAGCCGCCCTCTATGTATAAAGTCATTCTGAATAATGACGATTATACACCTATGGAATTTGTTATTGACGTTCTGCAAAAGTTCTTTTCTTATGATGTTGAACGTGCAACGCAACTGATGCTGAAAGTTCACTACCACGGGAAAGCGATCTGCGGTGTTTTTACCGCCGAAGTGGCGGAGACCAAAGTCGCTATGGTGAACAATTACGCACGGGAGAATCAGCATCCATTGCTGTGTACGCTGGAAAAAGCCTGAACTCGCCCTCATATAGTGAAGGTGAGGTTGTCAGAGCGATAATTGGGGGAGGTGCCTAATGCTCAATCAAGAACTGGAACTCAGTTTAAACATGGCTTTCGCCAGAGCGCGTGAGCACCGTCATGAGTTTATGACCGTCGAGCATTTGTTGCTGGCACTGCTCAGCAACCCGTCGGCCAGAGAGGCACTGGAAGCCTGTACCGTCGATCTTGTCGCGCTGCGGCAAGAACTCGAAGCTTTCATCGAACAAACCACACCGGTGCTGCCCGCCAGTGAAGGAGAGCGCGATACCCAACCCACGCTCAGCTTCCAGCGCGTACTGCAGCGCGCGGTATTCCATGTCCAGTCATCGGGTCGCAGCGAAGTCGCTGGCGCCAATGTGCTGGTCGCCATCTTCAGCGAGCAGGAGTCGCAAGCGGCTTATCTGCTGCGCAAACATGAAGTCAGCCGTCTCGACGTGGTGAACTTCATTTCTCACGGTACGCGCAAAGATGAACCTGGTCAGGCGCCGCACAGTGAGAATCCGGTTAACGAAGAGCAAGCAGGCGGGGAGGATCGTATGGAAAACTTCACCACCAATCTCAATCAGCTTGCTCGCGTCGGCGGAATCGATCCGCTGATTGGTCGCGACAAAGAGCTGGAGCGCACCATTCAGGTACTGTGCCGTCGTCGTAAAAACAACCCGCTGCTGGTGGGCGAATCGGGCGTTGGTAAAACCGCCATTGCAGAAGGTCTCGCCTGGCGTATCGTGCAGGGCGACGTGCCGGAAGTGATGAAGGATTGCACCATCTATTCGCTTGATATCGGTTCGCTGCTGGCGGGCACGAAATATCGCGGCGACTTTGAGAAGCGCTTCAAAGCCTTGCTGAAACAGCTGGAGCAGGACAACAGCAGCATCCTGTTTATCGATGAGATTCACACCATCATCGGCGCAGGCGCGGCTTCCGGCGGTCAGGTGGATGCGGCTAACCTGATTAAGCCGCTGCTCTCCAGCGGTAAAATTCGCGTGATGGGTTCCACCACCTATCAGGAGTTCAGCAATATCTTCGAAAAAGATCGCGCTCTGGCGCGCCGCTTCCAGAAGATCGATATCACTGAGCCGACGATGGACGAAACCGTTCAGATCCTGAACGGGCTGAAGCCAAAATATGAAGCGCACCACGATGTGCGTTATACCGCGAAAGCGGTGCGCGCAGCGGTTGAGCTGGCGGTGAAATATATCAACGACCGTCATCTGCCAGATAAGGCGATCGATGTGATCGACGAGGCTGGCGCGCGGGCGCGCCTGATGCCGGCCAGCAAGCGCAAGAAAACCATCAACGTGGCGGATATTGAGTCCGTGGTGGCGCGTATCGCGCGTATTCCTGAGAAGAGCGTTTCGGCAACCGACCGCGACACGCTGAAAAATCTCGGCGATCGCCTGAAAATGCTGGTGTTCGGCCAGGATAACGCCATTGAAGCGCTGACTGAAGCGATCAAAATGAGCCGCGCCGGGCTGGGCCAGGAGCGTAAACCTGTCGGTTCCTTCCTGTTCGCCGGCCCGACTGGCGTAGGGAAAACCGAGGTAACGGTACAGCTGGCGAAAGCGCTGGGCATTGAGCTGCTGCGTTTCGATATGTCTGAGTATATGGAACGTCATACGGTCAGCCGCCTGATTGGTGCGCCTCCGGGCTATGTCGGCTTCGATCAGGGCGGTCTGCTGACCGATGCGGTGATTAAACATCCGCATGCGGTGGTGCTGCTCGATGAAATCGAGAAGGCACATCCGGATGTCTTTAACCTGCTGCTGCAGGTGATGGACAACGGCATGCTGACGGATAACAACGGCCGTAAGGCTGATTTCCGTAACGTTATTGTGATTCTCACGACCAACGCAGGGGCTGAAACCGCTTCTCGTGCCTCGATCGGCTTCACGTTGCAAGATCACTCAACCGACGCAATGGAAGTTATCAAGAAGAGCTTTACACCGGAGTTCCGTAACCGCCTGGATACCATTATCCAGTTTGGTCGCCTTAGCCACGAAACCATCAAGAGCATCGTGGATAAATTCCTCACTGAGTTGCAAGCTCAGCTGGAAGATAAACGCGTTCAGCTTGAGGTCTCGGATGCTGCCCGCGGCTGGCTGGCTACCAATGGTTATGATCCTCAGATGGGAGCTCGGCCCATGGGTCGTCTCATTCAGGATAAGATCAAGCGGCCGCTGGCTGAAGAGATCTTGTTTGGTGAGTTGGCTGAACATGGAGGGGTGGTTCACATCGATCTCAAGGGTGATGAGTTAGCCTTTGAGTACGAAACTACGGCGGAGCCTGCATAAAGAGGTTGCGCCCACAAAAAAGCCCGGCATATGCCGGGCT
>NZ_DJDN01000043.1:0-156 GCF_002431095.1 Pantoea sp. UBA5923
AGGCCCGCTGGTGGTGCTGGTAGACCGCTTCAGCGCCTCGGCATCCGAAATCTTCGCTGCGGCGATGCAGGACTATGGCCGCGCGCTGATCGTTGGCGAGCCGACGTTTGGTAAAGGCACTGTGCAGCAGTATCGTTCGCTGAACCGCATTTACGA
>NZ_DJDN01000043.1:367-820 GCF_002431095.1 Pantoea sp. UBA5923
TTCGCTGAACCGCATTTACGATCAGATGCTGCGTCCTGAATGGCCTGCGTTGGGATCTGTTTCCTACACCATCCAGAAGTTTTACCGCATCAACGGCGGCAGCACGCAGCGTAAAGGCGTTACGCCGGATCTGCTGATGCCGACCGGCGTGGAAGCGGCGGAAACGGGCGAGAAGTTCGAAGACAACGCGCTGCCCTGGGACAGCATCAATGCCGCTACCTATACCAAAACCGGCGACGTCAAGCCGCTGGTGGCGCAGCTGACTAAGCAGCACGAAGCGCGTATCGCCCAGGATCGCGAGTTCCAGTACATCATGAAAGATATCGCTCGCTTTGATGCAATGAAGGACAAGCGCAATATCGTGTCGCTTAATCTCGCCCAGCGCGAGAAAGAGAACCACGAAGAAGATGCGCTGCGTCTGGAGCGGATTAACGCGCGCTATCAGGCGGAAGG
>NZ_DJDN01000043.1:882-58818 GCF_002431095.1 Pantoea sp. UBA5923
TATCAGGCGGAAGGCAAAAAGCCGCTGAAGAGTCTGGACGATCTGCCGAAGGATTATAAAGAGCCCGATCCTTACCTCGACGAGACGGTGAAAATCGCCAACGATCTGGCGCAGCTGGATAAATCACAGCCTGCTGCGTCCACTCCCGCCGCGCAGTAAGCGCAAGGGATTGAAAAGCACCGCGCCGCGGTGCTTTTTTTTGCCCTGAGGATCGGGAGCGGTGGCTGAAACCAGCCTGCGAGAGGAAAGCGTGACTAAATGTAAAGTTATGTCTTTTTAGGCACTTAAAGGTTAAGGTCGCTTGAAATGCGGCGCGATGACCCTAGGATAAGGATCCGCGCAGTCAGCGCATGAACAACTGAGGAAAATTAACTTTTATGATGCGTATTGCTCTTTTCCTGGTGACCAACTTAGCTGTGATGTTGGTCTTTGGGCTGATCCTCAGCCTGACAGGGATCCAGTCAAGCAGTGTTCAGGGCCTGATGATTATGGCAGGCCTGTTTGGCTTTGGCGGTGCGTTTGTTTCACTGCTGATGTCGAAGTGGATGGCGTTGCGTTCGGTCGGCGGTGAAGTGATTGAACAACCCCGGAATGAAACGGAACGCTGGCTGATGCAGACCGTTGGCCGTCAGGCGCAGCAGGCGGGCATCGCTATGCCGCAGGTCGCTGTGTACCATGCGCCCGATATTAACGCGTTCGCCACCGGCGCGCGGCGTGATGCGTCGCTGGTTGCCGTTTCCACCGGTCTGTTGCAGAACATGAGCCGTGACGAAGCGGAGGCGGTGCTGGCGCATGAGATCGCGCATATCGCTAATGGCGACATGGTGACCATGACGCTGATTCAGGGCATCGTGAACACCTTCGTGATCTTTATTTCGCGTATTATCGCGCAGGTGGCGTCGGGCTTTCTGTCCGGCAACCGTGACGGCGAAGAGGGCGGCAACGGCAATCCGCTGGTCTACTTCGCCGTGGCGACGGTGCTGGAGCTGGTGTTCGGTATTCTGGCCAGCATCATCACCATGTGGTTCTCGCGTCACCGTGAGTTCCACGCCGACGCCGGTTCAGCGAAGCTGGTGGGACGCGAGAAGATGATCGCCGCGCTGCAGCGCCTGAAAACCAGCTACGAACCGCAGGAGCCGAGCAGCATGATGGCGTTTTGCATCAACGGCAAAAACAAATCCCTGAGCGAGCTGTTTATGTCGCACCCGCCGCTGGATAAGCGTATCGAAGCGCTACGCAGCGGCCAGTACCTGAAGTAATCGCAGAGCCAAAGAAAAAGGCGACTCCCTGGAGTCGCCTTTTTTATTGATGTGACCTACTGCGCTGCGGCGCGCTTTTGCGACAGGCGCGAGAGGCTGAACAGCGCGGCGACGCTGGAGAAGAGTCCCGCCAGAATCAGCGAGGCGTGCGTACCGTTCTGATCGAACATCGTGAACATCAGCGCCACCAGCGCCGCGCCGCTGCTCTGACCCAGCAGACGCGCCGTTCCCAGCATTCCGCTGGCGCCGCCGCTGCGGTTGCGCGGAGCGGAAGAGATAATGGTGTGGTTATTGGGCGACTGGAACAGGCCAAAACCGGCCCCGCACAGCGCCATCCGCCAGATAATATCCCAGTCCTGCGGCTGGGCGGGCAGCAACGCCAGCAGGAAGAGCCCCGCCGCGAAAAGCGCCAGACCAATACCGCCGAGCAGCCCGGCATGAATATGCTCAATCAAACGTCCGGCAATCGGTGCCAGCACCATGGTCGCCAGCGGCCAGGGCGTCAGCAGCAGGCCGGTAGCGACTTCATTGCGCTCCAGCACGTTTTGCAGGAAAAAGGGCAGCGAAACCATCGCCAGCATCTGCGCGCAGAAAGAGCAGATCGAGGTGCAGATCGACAGGCTAAAAAGCGGGATACGCAGCAGATCGACCGGCAGCAGCGGCACCGCCAGCCGCTGCTGACGGCGCACAAAGAACCAGCCGACTACCGCTAGCACTACCACCTCAGCCAGCGCCAGAGCAGGGCTTTCTCCCTGAGCGAAACCGGTCAGCCCGTAGATCAGCAGCCCGAAAAAGAGCGCATTCATCAGCGCGCTCGGCACGTCGAATTTTTGCGCTTTCGCTTTCTGGCTGTTTTCCGGCAAAAAGCGCAGCGCCAGCCAGAGCGCAATGACGCCCAGCGGCACGTTGATCAGGAAAAGCCATTTCCAGCTGGCGAAGGAGAGGATCGCCGCGGCGACCGTCGGCCCGGCGGCGCTTGATACTGCTACCACAAGGGAGTTAATCGCCATGCCGCGTCCCAGATGGCGCTGCGGATAGATAATACGGATCAGCGCGGTGTTTACGCTCATCAACGCCGCGCCGCCAAAACCCTGCAGCACGCGCGCCAGGGTCAGCATCGAGAGCGAAGAGGAGAGGGCGCAAAAGGCTGAGGTAAGGATAAACAGGCCGAGACCGACCTGATAGACGCGACGATAGCCCAGCATATCACCCAGAAAAGAGAGCGACAGCAGCGAGGCGACGATAGCGATCTGATAGGCGTTAACGATCCAGACGGACTGCGCGGGACTGGCATGAAGCTCGCGCGCGATAGTCGGCAACGCCACGTTGGCGATAGCGCCGTCCAGCACTGCCATCATAATGCCCAGGGCAATGGTAAAAATCGCGCCATAGCGTTGCGGAACGGGAAGGCCGTCCTGAAAAGGTGTAGGGGACATAGCGAGACAAGTAAAGTGGGTGAATATGAACATGCTAATGAATCCACTGCCAAAACGCACCGCCTTTAGACTAAAAGTCGCGGCTAAATTATGTCGTTCAGTGACAGGCAATGGTGCTGCATGCGGGGACGCGCTATATTCACCCTCTGTTCCGATTTTATTAAAACAATTTCAAAAAAGGGTGCGTGATGGCCGCCAGTGAAAACGATAAACAACCCGATGCCGTTTCCTCCGTGATGAAGGTGTTCGGCATTCTTCAGGCGCTGGGCGAGGAGCGCGATCACGGTATTACTGAGCTGGCGCAGCGCGTCATGATGTCGAAAAGTACCGTTTACCGCTTCCTGCAGACCATGAAGGCGCTGGGTTACGTCACTCAGGAAGGAGAGAGTGAAAAATACTCCCTGACGCTGAAGCTGTTTGAGCTGGGCGCGAAAGCGCTGCAGAACGTCGATCTGATCCGCAGCGCGGACGTGCAGATGCGCGAGCTTTCCCGCCTGACCAAAGAAACAATTCATCTTGGGGCGCTGGAAGAGGACAGCATTGTCTATATCCACAAAATCGACTCGCTCTATAACCTGCGTATGTATTCGCGCATCGGTCGCCGCAACCCGTTGCACACCACGGCCATCGGTAAAGTGCTGCTCGCCTGGCGCGACCGCGCAGAGGTGAATGATATTCTTAGAGAGGTCGAGTTTAAGCGCAGCACCGCTAACACCATCGTTACGCGCGAAGCGCTTCTCGAGGTGCTGGATCAGGTGAAGGTACAGGGATTCGGCGAAGATAACGAAGAGCAGGAAGAGGGGTTACGCTGTATCGCTGTGCCGGTTTTTGACCGCTTCGGCGTGGTCATCGCCGGACTCAGCATCTCTTTCCCGACGATTCGCTTCTCGGAAGAGGCGAAAAGCGATTATGTCGCTATGCTGCATCGCGCGGCGCGTACGCTCTCCGCTGAGATGGGCTATCACGACTACCCCTTCTGATAAAAAAGCGGGCAAATGCCCGCTTTACTCTCTGACAACCGCGCGGATACAAAGCGGCCTGTTTCTTAGTTATCGATCACGTCGCCGCTCTTTCTGAGCAGGGGGCAATCTGTTACGCCGATGACGCCGCTGTCGGTATGTAGATACTGGGCGGTAATCAGACCGCGCGCGGTTAGATAGCTGCACTGCAGACCCAGGCCCGCCGCATTCTTCGTGCTGCCGGTCAGCACGCCGTAGCCGGTAAACAGCATGGCGATCCAGATTACGACAATGAGCAAGATGGCCCGAATAAAAAGTTTCATTTTGTTCTCCATGTGATACATAACGCAGCTGTCCACTGTTTGCTGCGGCCCGTAATATTAACAGCTTGCCTCGCTTTGTCTGCTGAAGCGATCGGAGATTGCCGAAAGCGAGGCCGTCAGGGAATTCTGCTTTCAGGCGCATAGCCTGGTCAGCCGCGCGCGCAGCAGGTAGAATCGAGGCCATTAATATTTTTTCGTTTTTGAGGCAGTTATGAACGAGTTAGCCGCAACTTCTGGTCCGCTGTTTAGCTATAGCGTACTGGCAATAATTATCATTGTGGCGTTTATCGTCTGGTTTTTCGTTAACCGGGCCAGCGTGCGCGCCAGCGAACAGATCCAGCTGCTGAGCCACCTGCTGGAAGAACAGAAAAAACAGAACGCGCTGCTGCGCCGTCTGGTTGAGAACCAGAGCGGCGAGCAGGAAAAGCAGGACCCGGAAGAGAAGCGCGATTTTATTCGCATGATCCCGGAACGCTAACGTTCCCCACTCTGGCAAGGAGGCAACATGGCCTGGCGAAATCCCTGGTACGATGCCAGTAAAGCGCACCATACCCCTGAAGGCTTCCGCAATCTGGAACCCGATCTCCGCCAGCCGGGCGATCTTGACCGCTGGCGCAAAGAGCGCAAAGCGCAGGGATTGCCTTTTCCGCCCCAGGCGGGCTATGAGGGCTTCAGAACGCAGTGGTGGCAACCGGCCGATTTGGCTGGCGCTGACGACCGGATCTGGTGGTTAGGCCATGCGGCGCTGCTGCTGCGCCTTAGCCAGCGCTATCTGCTGATCGACCCGGTGCTCTCTGCGCGCGCCTCACCGTTGCCCTTTGCCGGGCCAAAGCGTAAATCGCCGTCGCCGCTGAATATCCATCAGCTGCCGCGACTCGATTACGTGCTGATATCACATAATCACTACGACCATCTCGATCTCACCACCGTGAAGCGCATTATCCGGCGTTTCCCGGACGTCACCTTTCTGGTGCCGCTGGGGCTGGAAAAGTGGTTTAAACGGCGCGGCGCGCGCCACGTTCGCCAGCTTGACTGGTGGCAAAGCCAGCAGGAAGCGGATCTGACGCTGACCGCCGTTCCGGCGCGTCACTGGAGCATGCGTACGCTGCACGATCGCAACCGCTCTTTATGGTGCGGCTGGGTGGTGCGCAGCAAAGCGCTGAATTTCTGGTTCTCTGGCGACAGCGGTTTTTCTGAAAATCTGGCGGAGATTCCACGCAGGCTTGGTCCGTTCAATCTGGCTGCCTTGCCCATCGGCGCTTATGCACCGAAATGGTTCATGGCGAGCAGCCATATGGACCCTGACCAGGCGGTGTCATTATGGCGGCTAATCGGTCAGCCTTTAACCCTGCCCATTCACTGGGGCGTATTCGAGCTGGCTGACGAATCGCTGGATGAACCGCCTGCGGAATTAATGTGCGCCATCCAGCGCAGCGGGGAAGATAATGGACGCTTTGCGCCATGGAGAATAGGGGAGAGCCGTAGCCTGGAGAATATTAACCAGGAAAAATCCTAAATAACGATGATTCATCTACGGCAGGCTTTAGGTTGAAGAGATATTTTATCCGGGATTAAAGAATAAATAGTAATAAGTAATAAGCGTGCCTCTGCTTTTAATTGGGGCAGAGTTATCTTTTATTTTCCTGATTTTGGTGCAAAAGCATTTATTATCGGTGCCAGTGAAAAGGGGGATACTCTGTCGTTAAAAAGGAAACAAGGCCGCCGCACTTTAGGTTACGGTTTCGCTTAAGAAAAAAGAATGCCATATTAATGCAATAATTTATCTTTAAATTAATCCGTTACAGTGAGCAAGGTTGGACGACGAGGCGGTTATCCGCTAGAGTTATTCGTATCGTCGCAGGTTGATGGTTATTGCTTTTTCGGCTACGGCATGGTCAGGTTATGTACCAAAATGAACAAAGTGTGTCACTGCTTCGCAAATTTTGTGCAGCGCGTCCATCGCCGATTAAAAATGCCTTGCCATTAATTTGCGGATATGTGATAACAATTCGTGGGTCAAACGAGGTACAGTTCTGTTTATGTATGGCATCTTCAGTAAAGAAGTTACGAGTAAAAACGTTGACGTTGAATACCGCTTCCTTGCCGAACCTTAATTAGTGCCTCATTCAGTAACGTCTCTGGTTTCTCTGTAGGTCTGCCTCCGGGCAAAATAAACACTCTAAGGAATTTGCAAAATGGCAAAGATTAAAGGTCAGGTTAAGTGGTTCAACGAGTCTAAAGGTTTTGGTTTTATTACCCCTGCTGACGGTAGCAAAGATGTGTTCGTACACTTCTCCGCTATCCAGGGCAACGGTTTCAAAACCCTGGCTGAAGGCCAAAGCGTTGAGTTCGAAATTCAGGACGGCCAGAAAGGCCCGGCTGCAGTCAACGTAACCGCTATCTGATTTCGTGCCAGCTCGGTGCCATGCACCACTGAAAACGAATCCTGTAAAGCCCTGGTCATCTGACCGGGGCTTTTTCTTTGCGCTTTCGGTACGGCAGCGAACGGAGTAAACTGCGGCGCTCTTGTTAATGGAGTCCCTATGTTGCTGATCTGCCCCCTCTGCCATCTCTCTTTGCAGCCTGAAAATCGCAGCTGGCGCTGTGAAAACCGTCATCAGTTCGATCAGGCGAAAGAGGGCTATCTTAATTTGCTGCCCGTTCAGCATAAAGGTTCACGCGAGCCTGGCGATAGCGCAGAGATGATGCAGGCGCGACGGGAGTTTCTGCAGGCGGGGCACTATCAGCCGCTGCGCGACGGCGTGGTGGCGCTGCTGCGCGAAAAGCTGCAGGACGCTTCCGCGCTGCTCGACATTGGCTGTGGCGAAGGCTATTACACCTCAGCGCTCAGTACGCTCGGCGCAGAGGTTTACGGGCTGGATATTGCTAAAAACGCGATTCGTCTGGCGGCGAAACGTTATCCGGACGTGCAGTTTTGCGTTGCCTCAAGCCAGCGCCTGCCCTTTGCCGATGCCTCGCTGGATGCCGTAGTGCGCATCTACGCGCCCTGCAACGAGGCGGAGCTGACGCGCGTAATCAAGCCCGGCGGCGTGCTGCTGACGGTGACGCCAGGCGCGCACCACCTGCAACAGTTCAAGGCGCTGATCTATCGCGAAGTGCAGCTCCATGCGCCTGAAGAGAAACTTTATAACGGATTCAGCGAAGAGACCCAGCAGTCGCTGCGCTATGCGATGCATCTGAGCGGGGACGCGGCAGCGACGCTGTTGCAGATGACGCCTTTCGCCTGGCGCGCGAAGCCTTCGGTCTGGGGTGAGCTGCAGGCGACGAAAACCTTTGAGTGTGACGCTGATTTTCGTCTGACCCTGTGGCGGCGCGATTAGCGCGCTTCTACCAGCGTGTTGTAGATGCGTTCCAGATCGTCGAGCTGCTGCACAGCGATCAACAGGCGGCGCTGTTCCAGCTGCATCACCAGAATGCCGTCTTCCGACAGATTGATGCTTTGAATGCGCGCATAGGCTATCCATACGCCGCTATAGAACAATCCCTCGCCCTTCATCAGCAGAGTTGGCCGACGCAGCCAGAACAGCCAGCAGGCGAGAAAGCAGAGTACCATCAGCAGGGTGGTTGTTAGCTGCGGCCCCTGATGGGAGACGTTATTCCAGAGTAAAATCACCAGCAGCCCGATAAATATCAGGCTGTCAATCTTGTGTCTGCGTCGCAGCGGCACGCTTAAACGCGTCGGGCCTTTGCGGCGCGGCAGGATAAAGTCGTTATAGAGAGAAAAAAGCAGCAGCGCGGCGATGCAGAGCGCGATGAGCCCGTCCGTTAGTGTCATCACATTCTCCTGTGGCGATGCGTCGAAAAAGCGGGGAAGTGGCCGGGCGCAGCGCGCCCGGCGAAAGAACTACAGGCCAAGCAGGCCGATCCAGTAGCCAAAAATGCCGATGGCGAAGAAGCCAACGATAATCCACAGCGCGTTGACCTTACGACGCAGCAGCCACATACAGGCGAAGGTCAACAGCAGCGGTACGATGCCCGGCATCAGCTGGTCGAGGATGGTCTGAACCGTGGTCACGGTGGTTTTCCCGGTCTGGTCGGTAATACGCGATACGACCAGCGGGATATTAACGTGCGTCCACTTGTTCACCAGCGCGCCCATTACAAACAGGCCAAGAATTGACGCGCCCTCCGTCAGCTTCTGCAGGAAGCCGCCGCCCATATCGCTAACGATATCGATCCCTTTGCGATAGCCATACGCCACGCCGTAGTAGCGTGTCAGCATACGCGCCAGGTTAAACAGCACAAAGAACAGCAGCGGGCCGAGCAGGCTGCCGCTCATGGCGATGCCTGCGCCAAGCGCGGCGAATACCGGCCGTACGGTTCCCCAGAAAATCGGGTCGCCAACGCCAGCCAGCGGCCCCATCAGGCCAACCTTAATGCCGTTGATAGCGGCATCATCGATGGCTGCGCCGTTTGCGCGCTGCTCCTCCATCGCCATGGTGACGCCCAGCACCGGCGCGGCCACGTAGGGATGCGTATTGAAGAACTCCAGATGGCGTTTAATCGCCTGCTTACGCGCCTCGTTATTTTCCGGATAGAGACGACGAATGACCGGCACCATTGAGAAACAGAAACCCAGTGCCTGCATACGCTCGAAGTTCCATGAACCCTGAAACAGGTTCGACCGCAAAAACACGCCGCGAATATCGCCCGGGGTGAGTTTTTTTTGCGTTGTAGTTGTATCTACCATGTTGTCACCTGTTCCTTAGTCAAGTTCGTTATCGAGATCGTTGTTTGCCGGACCCGCTGCAGGCGCACCCGCTACGCGGTTATATTTCGGTGCCAGCTGGATATAGAGCACTGCCATGACGACGCCGATGACGCCCAGCGCCACCAGGTTAAAGCTGGTAAAGGCCGCGGTAACAAAGCCGAGATAGAAGAACGGCATCAGATAGCCTGCGCGCATCATATTGATGACCATCGCGTAACCGACCACGACAATCATGCCGCCCGCGATATTCAGACCATTGGTGACGACTTCAGGAATGGAGCTGAGCAGAGAGTGAACCGCACTGGTGCCGACCGAGATTGCCACAATCAGCGCCGGAATGGCGATACGCATCGCCTGCAACACCAGCGCCGAGACGTGGATCCACGAAATCGCCGTCAGGTTGCCTTTCTCCGCCGCCTTGTCGGCCGCATGCTGGAAGGCCACGGTGATGGTACGCACGATAATTGTCAGCACCTGACCCGCCGCAGCCAGCGGGATCGCCAGCGCAATACCTGCGCCGACGCTCTGGCCACCGGCAATAACCAGAATGGTAGAGATGATTGAGGCGAGAGCGGCATCGGGCGCCACGGCGGCACCGATGTTCATCCAGCCCAGCGCGATCATCTCCAGCGTACCGCCGATAATAATGCCGGTCTTCATATCGCCGAGTACGGCCCCGATCAGGGTACAGGCGACCAGCGGACGGTGAAACTGAAACTCATCCAGAATCGAACCCATACCCGCAATACAGGCGACGATAAATATCAGGATGATTTGTAGCGAGGTTATTTCCATCATATCCCTTCTCCTCAGGAGGATAGCGTTAACTGGCCCGCAGGCGCAGCCAGCGGCGTTTTACGCATTGACCTTCGCGATCAGGTCCATCATTTTCAGTTTTTGATCGCTGGAAACTTTACGGACTTCCAGTTCAATGTTGCGTTCATTAAGCTTGCGGAACGCCGCGATATCTTTTTCATCGACCGATACGGCGTTGTTAACCTGCGTTTTTCCCTGACGAAACGCCATGCCGCCGATATTGACCGATTTAATATCGACACCCTGTTCAACCACGCGCAGCACGTCGGTAGGGTTGGTAAAGAGCAGCATGACGCGGTCGCGGCCATATTTCGGGTTGTTCCAGACGCGCACCATTTTGTCGACGTCCACCACATGTGCGGTCACGCCGGGCGGTGCGACCTGCGTCAGCAGGGTTTTGCGGACATGATCTTTCGCCACCTCGTCGCTGACCACAATAATGCGCGCAACGTTGGTCTCTTTGGTCCAGCGCGTTGCCACCTGACCATGGATCAGGCGGTCATCGATACGCGCCAGGCCGATTTTCATATGTTCGCCCGGCGCCAGCGGTGGTGCCGGCGTTGCCGGAGCTTTTGCTGCTGGCGCAGCGGCAGGCGCAGCGGGCGCGGCAAGCTGCGTTTTTTGCGCCTTAACGCCTTCGCGGCCCGTTTCTACCGCAATGCCGACCAGCTCGACAAACGAGGGGTTGTCGTCACGCGCCATAAGGGTTTCAACCAGCATCGGAATATTGACCCCGGCGATAACATCGTAATTTTCTTTATCCAGCACAATGCGGCTGGCGGCGTTGAAAGGACTTCCTCCCCAGGTGTCGACTAAGAACAGCACGCCTTTCGTGGTATCCAGCTTTGCCAGTTGCGCCTGATATTTTTCGATAAGCGTTTCTGCATTCTCGCCGGGCACAAAGTCGATCCATCCGACGTTCTCCTGCTCGCCCAACAGCATTTCTGCGGTTTTAAGCAGTTGTTCGGCTGCCCAGCCGTGTGTACCAATTACTATCGCAATGGTCACTTGCTACCTCCGTTCGCTAAAGAAATTCGTCTGGAGCTGACGAATCGTTATGAGTTATCGCTACGGTTATCTTCGGATAAACGCGTTCAAACCATCTGAATTAATGAATCATTCCCCAGGTGTCTTACATGAATCGGTGAGTCGCGATTTATTTTAGTGCGCGAAAAAATAATTTATGTGACGCCCGTCAGCTATCAGAGGGTCGAACTCGCGCCAGGCCCTGTTTAATTTCGCTTTCCCGCTGAATCATTTGTAAATGAAAGAAAATTTTTTGACGTAATTTGCGAGCCTGTTACATTAGCGATCTGTTTATTACTCAGGAGTAACGGGTTTCAGCCCACCTTTATGGATCGTCACCGACGTCGCTTAACCACTTTAATGCGCACCTTCGCGCCTGCTTTCACGCCTGACGGCGTTTCCGTAGTTCACCCGATTGCCTTTCTGTCACGTCGCCAGACGACGCTGACACGATATCGTTCAGTCTGCCTTTCGTTCAGGAGTCAATGATGGAATTTCTCTTCGACCCCTCAATCTGGGCCGGTTTGCTCACGCTTGTCGTACTTGAAATCGTGCTCGGCATCGACAATCTGGTATTTATCGCCATTCTTGCTGACAAGCTGCCGCCGAAACAGCGCGATAAAGCGCGCCTGATCGGCCTGTCGCTGGCGCTGGTGATGCGTCTGGGCCTGCTGTCGCTGATTTCATGGATGGTTACGCTGACGCGTCCGTTATTTAGCGTAGGCGAATTTAGCTTTGCCGGGCGTGATTTGATCCTGCTGGTGGGTGGGGTATTCCTGTTGTTCAAGGCGACGATGGAGCTGCACGAGCGGCTGGAGAACCGTCAGTTAGAGCATCAGGGGAATCGCAACTACGCCAGCTTCTGGGCAGTGGTGATACAGATTGTGGTGCTTGACGCGGTATTTTCGCTGGATGCGGTGATCACGGCGGTGGGCATGGTGAACAATTTGCCGATTATGATGACGGCAGTGGTGATTGCGATGGGCGTGATGCTGCTGGCCTCGAAGCCGTTGACCAATTTTGTCAACGCGCATCCCACCGTAGTGGTGCTCTGTCTTAGCTTCCTGCTGATGATCGGCCTGTCGCTGGTGGCGGAAGGGTTTGGCTTCCATATTCCGAAAGGGTATCTCTACGCGGCGATCGGCTTCTCTATCCTGATCGAGCTGTTTAACCAGATCGCGCGCCGTAACTTTATGCGTCATCAGGCGCATCGTCCGATGCGTGAGCGCACCGCCGAGGCGATTCTGCGACTGATGGGCGGACGTCAGCGCCCGGCGCAGCCCGCCACCAGCGAGGAGTCGCCTGTCACGCAGGCGATGCCGCAGGAGGCCTTTAAGGATGAGGAGCGCTATATGATTAACGGCGTGCTGACGCTGGCGTCGCGCTCTATCCGCAGCATTATGACGCCGCGTGGCGAAATCTCCTGGGTTGACGCTGAGCGCCCGCTGGATGAGATCCGCATTCAGCTGCTGGATACGCCGCACAGTTTGTTCCCGGTGTGTCGCGGCGAGCTGGACGAGATCGTTGGCGTGGTGCGCGCTAAAGAGTTGCTGGTGGCGATTGAACACGGTATGGATGTAGCGACCTTTGCCGCCGCGTCTCCCGCGCTTGTGGTGCCTGAAACGCTCGACCCGATTAATCTGCTTGGCGTGCTGCGTCGCGCCAGGGGAAGCTTCGTTATCGTCACCAACGAGTTCGGCGTGGTGCAGGGGCTGATTACGCCGCTGGACGTGCTGGAGGCTATTGCTGGCGAGTTCCCGGACGAAGATGAAACGCCGGAAATTATCGCCGACGGCGACGGCTGGATCGTAAAGGGCGGCACTGACCTGCATTCGCTACAGCAGCTGTTCGACGTAAACGACCTGGTTGATCCGGATGAAGATCACGCGTCGCTGGCGGGACTGCTGATTGCTCAGAAAGGGCAACTGCCGCTGCCGGGCGAGGTGATCGATCTGCCGCCGCTACACTTCACCATTCTTGAGGCGACCGATTATCGCGTCGACCTGGTGCGCGTGACGAAAGACAGGCCGCACGAGGATGAGGAAGAAGAGCAGTAAATAAAAACGGCGCTAAGGCGCCGTTTTTACTGCTTAGAGGTGAGGGCGCTAGCGCGGGTGACGTTGTTTGCCGTCTGAAAGAGATTAAGGGACGCCATTCAGCAGCTGCGCCTGATGCTGCGTCAGCCAGGCGGGAAAATCCTCTATCGGCATCGGACGCGCGTAATAATACCCCTGCAACAGATCCACGCCGCGCTCGCGCAAATAGGCCGCCTGTTCGGCCGTTTCGACTCCTTCGGCCACCAGGCTGATGTTTAAACGCTGCGCCAGCGAAATCACCATATCGGTCACCGTAGCGTTAATGGCGTCAGTGCCGATCGCGGCGGTAAAAATCTTGTCGATCTTCAGCACGTCGGGCTGCAAATCTTTCAGATAGGAGAGCGAGCTGTGGCCGGTGCCGAAATCATCAATGGCCAGACGCACGCCGATGCTGTGCAGCTGCGAAATTACCTTCTGATCCACCACCGGCAGGGCGTCGCGCTCCGTCAGCTCTACTACCAGCTTCGGCAGCGGATTCGCTGGCCACCACAGCTGTTGCAGATCGTCGACGATAGCATGGTCACGAAAGTGGCTGGCGGCTACGTTAATAGCGATATGGAACGACGGGCAGCGCGGCAGATTTGGCAGCTGCGCCACCGCTTTCTCTATTACAAAGCGCGTCAGCGGCGCGATAAGGTTCTGCTGCTCGGCCAGCGGAATAAACACGTCCGGCGGGATCCAGCCCTGCCGCGCATTATGCCAGCGCAGCAGCAGCTCAATGCCGTCGCAGTCGCCGCTTTGCGCATTAATCAGCGGCTGGCAGTAAACCATAAATTCATTGGCGGTAATGCCGTAGCTGATCTGCCAGCTCAGGCTCATGCGATTCGCCGTTGCCAGCCAGACGATATAGCCGATCAGCAGGCTCAGCAGCAGCGCCAGCGGCAGCTGCGACGGCAGCGTCGACAGCGCCAGACGCGCCGGAGAAGGGCCATACAACGTAATAGAAAAGGGATAGCGCAGCGAGCCCTGATCGTAGCTGACTTCATCCTCCGACGGCATGGCGGGCTCAATCAGCGGATTACCATACTCCAGGCTCTCTCCGCCGACGCTAAAAATAGCCCGCTCTACCCAGGGAAGCTGCGGTTCCAGCAGATAAGTGCTCATCAGCTCGATATTGATCACCTGCAAAATGCCGGAGCGGTTGTCGAGCGTTTTTGGTGTCCACAGCAGCAGGATCGGCGAGCCCTTCAGCAGATAGTTATCGACCGTCAGCATCATACGCTGATTATTAAACGCCAGCTCCGGATAGGTCTGGCTGAAAGGAATAGCGCGCGGCCCGTAGATGCTGGAACAGTAGATGGTGTCATTCTCAACCAGCAGCATGGCGCGTACGGTTTGCAGCGCGGAAATTTTCTCAATAAGCGGGAAACGCACATCCTGGCAGGGCACACCCACCAGCCCAAGCGTATTGTTCGCCGAGACGTCGAGCGGCGAAAACATGCGGTCAAAGCGCTGAATGGCGTTATCGGCAAAATTGAGCGACTGCTGCTCAATACGTGACTTTTCTTCAAAAAAACGAAATGCCAGCGTCAGAATTAAAACCACAGCGGCGATCACCAACGCGATAAAGAGTCGCTTACGGCGAAACTGTCCAACATATTGCTGGGCCAAAAGCATCAGTAACCACCTTCCACACACTAAATTGAAGCAGGATAACGGGGATGTTATCGGCAAGGCCCGGGTAAGGTTTAGCCATGCTTTATAAAAAAGCGGTAGTGAAAAAACCGCGCGGCCTGAAAAGGCCGCGCGAATTATTACTCTAACGTTATTCAGTGCGATGAGGTAGGGTTCAGGACGTATTTCCTCACGGTCGCTTAAAAAACAGGCGGTACGGGAACATTAGTCACACTGGACTTTTATCGCCAGTCCGCCGCGCGATGTTTCACGGTATTTGGCGTTCATATCTTTGCCGGTCTCATACATCGTCTCGATTACCTTATCGAGCGAAACGCGCGGTTCGCTGGTGCGGCGCAGCGCCATACGGGCGGCATTGATCGCTTTCACCGAGGCGATAGCGTTACGTTCGATACAGGGCACCTGAACCTGACCGGCAACCGGATCGCAGGTCAGGCCGAGATTGTGCTCCATGCCGATCTCCGCCGCGACGCAGACCTGTTCCGGGCTGCCGCCCAGCAGTTCGGCCAGTCCGGCGGCGGCCATTGAACAGGCCACGCCCACTTCGCCCTGGCAGCCAACTTCCGCGCCGGAGATAGAGGCATTCATCTTATAAAGGATGCCGATGGCGCCCGACGCGAGGAAATAGCGGGTAAAAATATCGGGAGTAACAGTTTCGATAAAGTGATCGTAATAGGCGAGCACCGCAGGCACGATACCACACGCGCCATTGGTTGGCGCGGTCACGACGCGGCCGCCAGCGGCGTTCTCTTCATTGACCGCCAGCGCGAACATGTTAACCCAGTCGATCACGTTCATCGGGTCGTTAGAGTGTTTCGACGACGAGGTCAGCAGCCGGCGCAGCGACGCGGCGCGACGCGGTACGCGCAACGGGCCCGGCAGCACGCCTTCGGTATTCAGCCCGCGATCGATACAGGCCTGCATGGTCTGCCACACGTCGGTAAAGTAGTCGCGGATCTCGTCACGCGAGTGCAGCGCCAGCTCATTCTTCATCACCAGACCGGAGAGGGAAAGACCGGTTTCCCGGCAGTGCGCCAGCAGCTCTTTAGCCGAATGGAAAGGCCAGGGCACGCTCACTTCATCCAGCGTCGACTGGCCAAAGTGCTCTTCATCGACGATAAAGCCGCCGCCGACCGAATAGTAAGTTTTACTTAAAATCAGCAGATCGCCCGCAAAAGCGAGCAGGCGCATGCCGTTTTCATGCAGCGAAAGGTTTTCGCTGCGAAACACCATGCCGCCTTCGCGCGGGAAGTCTACCTCATGCGCGCCGTTAGCCAGCAACAGGCGTTCGCGCTGCTCAACATCTTTAATAAAGGCCGGAATGCTGTCGATATCTACCGTGGCCGGGGAAGCGCCCGCCAGTCCCATAATAATGGCGATATCGGTATGGTGGCCTTTGCCGGTCAGCGAGAGCGAGCCGTAAACATCCACGGCAATGCGCGTCACCTCCTGAAGTTTTCCCTGTTCAATCAGCAGATCGACAAACTCTTTACCTGCTTTCATCGGTCCCACGGTATGGGAACTCGACGGGCCGATGCCCACTTTGAACATGTCAAAAACACTAATCACAGGCGACACTCCTCACAAAAAAATTTTTATCTCTGCCGGGGCAGTTTATGGCGCTAATAGTAATCGTGGGCCCGGGTAAATGAGCGCCTTTTCGCATGAAATAAACTAATCTTTCAGGCGAGAAATAGTTATGCTGAGAGCAAGCTCACAGCGGGCAGTTTCACGGGGAAGATGAGACGAAGCGGGCGTCAGAACGCGATTTGCTGGCTCAGGGAACGGATAATGCCAGCCGTCATGCCCCAGACCAGATACTCCTGATACACAGAGAGCCAGACCGGATGACGCAGACCAGCGCGATGCACCTCCAGCGAGGCGTAGCGGTTAAGCCGCAGCGCCTCTTCCAGCGGCATTTCAAACGCGCTTTCTACCTCGTCGGGATTGATATGAAGCGCAATCTCAGAGGAGATAATGCCAACTACCGGCGTGACGCGAAAACCGGTGCTGCTGGTGACGGGCGCAAGCTGGCCGAGCACCTTCACCTTATTGGGATCGATGCCAACTTCTTCCTGCGCTTCGCGCAGCGCGGTGGCCACCAGCGAGGCGTCGTCGTCATCCTGCATCCCCCCTGGAAAGGCGACCTGACCGGCATGCTTACGCAGCTCGCGCGAACGGCGCGTCAGCAGCAGTCCTGGCGTTTCGCGCGCGACGATCGGCACCAGCACTGCGGCCTGGCGACCGGCGGGACGCTGCTGCGGTTTTTCCGGCTGCTGCAGGATAAAACGGGTAACAAAGGCATCGAGCGTTAACGGCTGCATGGTTCGTCTCCGGAAAGCGCAGGCAAAATGCGGCTGACTTTGTGTAAGGTTTCCTGATACTCCGCGTCCAGCTCGCTGTCGGCGACCACGCCGCCGCCCGCCGCGCAGTAAAGCTGCTGCCGCTCCGCGATCAGCGTGCGGATGGTAATGCTGGTGTCCATGCGGCCGCAGAGACTAAGGTAGCCGATGCTGCCGCACCAGGCATTGCGGCGATGCGGTTCCAGCTCGTCGATAATTTCCATCGCGCGGATTTTCGGCGCGCCGGTAATGGAGCCGCCGGGGAAACAGGCACGCAGCAAATCGCAGGCGTGCAGCGCTGGCGGCAGACGCGCCCGAATGGTGCTGACCAGATGGTGCACCGCCGGAAAAGGCTCTACCACAAACAGCTCCGGCACGCTGACGGAGCCTGGCGCGGCGACGCGGCCAATATCGTTGCGCAGCAGATCGACAATCATCAGATTTTCGGCGCGATCTTTTTCCGATCGCGCCAGCGCCAGCGCTTCAAGCCGGTCGGCTTCCGCATCGGCCTGGCGCGGTCGCGTGCCCTTAATCGGCCGGGTTTCAATCTCATCGCCTTTTAGCGATAAAAATCGCTCCGGCGACAGGCTGAGAATAGCGCTGTCGGGCAGACGTAAAAAGGCGCTGAAAGGGGCGCGGTTGGCCGCGTTGAGTCGGCAGAACGCCTGCCACTCATCGCCCTGATAGCCCGTCTGAAAGCGCTGCGCCAGATTCACCTGATAACAGTCGCCCGCCTGAATATAGTCCTGCACCGCCTGGAAACGGGCGGCGTAGTCGCTATAGCTGAGGTTGGATCGCCAGGGACTGGTGAGCGAGAAGGGCGCCGCGTCACGCGCGGGCCACTGTTGCAGCCAGCGCAGCCGCGCCTGCGCATCGCCCAGCGACACCAGCGTCAGGCGTTGCAGATAGTGGTCAGCGATCAGCGCCCAGTCATAGATGCCGATCGCCATATCAGGCGTGGTCAGATCGTCTGCGGCATGCTGCGGCAGATTTTCAAAGCGTCGCCCGAGATCGTAGCCGAACAGGCCGAGCGCGCCGCCCTGAAACGGTAAGTCGTCACGGCGGGCGGGATGAATACCCAGCGCGTCGCACTGCTGCTGCACCAGCCGCAGCGGATCCTCAGAGGAGCGATGTTGCGCGCCGTCCGTTTCAAGCGTTGTGACGTCGCCCTGGGTCACCAGCGTGGCGCGCGGATCGGCGGTGAGCATATCGAAGCGATTATCGGCATGATCGGCGTTGCCGGAGGTGAGCAGCATCGCCCAGGGAAGGTGAGAAAGCCGAGCGAAATAGGCGCTGAGCGCATCCTGCGTATAGTGTAGACTGAGCGTTGAGACCATTATCCAGCAAAAATCAGAGATCAATGAGGGCGTTAGCCTGACATATTTTTCCCCGGCTGGCACCTGTTTGTTCCGCATGGAACGGTGCCCGCCTCGCAACCAGGAGTGAATAATGTTTACAGGTTTACCGGCACTTAGCCACGAACAGCAGCAGCAGGCGGTAGAGCGGATTCAGGAGCTGATGGCTGGCGGCATGTCCAGCGGAGAGGCGATTACTCTGGTCGCGCAGGAGATCCGTCAGACGCATCAGGGCGAACGGATCCGGGCGCGCTTCGAAGATGACGAAGACGAGGCGTAACGCCCGACGCGGCCCGTATACTTACAGCGCCGCGATGATTTTAATCTCTACTTTATATTTCGGGTTCATCAGTCCGGCCTGAACGGTGCAGCGCACCGGCGCATTGCCGGGCGATACCCAGGCGTCCCACGCGCGATTCATCGCCGCGAAATCTTCCTTTTCTACCAGAAAAATCGTGGCGTCGAGGATCTTGCTCTTGTCCGAACCGACGCGCGTCAGCAGGGCGTCAATTACCGCCAGCGCGTTGGCAGTCTGCGCCTCGGCGTCGGCGTCGAGGTTTTCCGGCACGCTGGTGTAATAAACAGTATCGTTATGAATTACGGCTTCGGACATGCGATGTTCGGGGTCGATACGGGTAATGGTCATTGTTTCTCCTTATTTTTCCAGTTGATAGCCTGGCATAACCCGGGGTGCGCTGTCATCAGTTGTGGAGCGGCCAGCGGAATACTGACATAATTACAGTGTTTTTGCCGAAACGGGTGAGGAAGTGTGGCGGACGATTTTGCAGTAGAAGGCGCGCTGGCGCAGGCGATTGCCGGCTTTAAGCCGCGCGAGGCGCAGCGTGAAATGGCGCAGGCAGTAGAAGAGGCGGTTAAGGCCAGCGGCGAACTGGTGGTGGAAGCGGGGACGGGTACGGGTAAGACCTACGCTTATCTTGCTCCTGCACTGCGCGCCGGAAAGAAAGTCATTGTATCAACCGGTTCAAAAGCGCTGCAGGATCAGCTTTACGGCCGCGATCTGCCGACCATCGCGAAGGCGCTTAACTTCACCGGTAAAACCGCGCTGCTGAAAGGCCGCTCTAACTATCTCTGTCTGGAGCGGCTTGAGCAGCAGTCGATGGCGGGCGGCGATCTCAACGCACAGGCGCTGGGCGATCTGGTGACCCTGCGCGGCTGGTCGTCGCAAACCGTTGATGGCGATATCAGCAGCTGCGGCGGTGTAACCGAAGACAGTCCCATCTGGCCGCTGGTCACCAGCACTAATGATAACTGCCTCGGCAGCGACTGCCCGCTCTATAAAGATTGCTTTGTGGTCAAGGCGCGCAAACGGGCGATGGATGCCGACGTCGTGGTAGTCAATCACCATCTGTTTCTCGCCGATTTGGTGGTGAAAGAGAGCGGTTTCGCGGAGCTGATCCCTGAAGCTGACGTGATGATCTTCGATGAAGCGCATCAGCTCCCCGATATCGCCAGCCAGTATTTTGGTCAGCAGATCTCCAGCCGCCAGCTGCTCGATCTGGCGAAGGACATTATCATCGCCTACCGCACTGAAGTACGCGACGTGCAGCAGCTGCAGAAAGCGGCGGATCGCCTCGCGCAGTGCGCGCAGGATTTCCGTCTGACGCTGGGTGAGCCGGGCTATCGCGGCAATCTGCGCGAACTCTTTGCCGACAATAATGTGCAGCGCATGTTTACGCTGCTCGATGACGCGCTTGAGCTATGCTACGACGTGATAAAAATGTCGCTGGGACGCTCGGCGCTGCTGGACGCCGCGTTTGAGCGCGCCGCGCTCTATCGGGGACGGCTCAAGCGGCTACGCGCCGTCAACGAGCCTGGCTACAGCTACTGGTATGAGTGCAGTTCGCGTCATTTTACGCTGGCCTTAACGCCGCTCTCCGTCTCGGAACGGTTCCGCGAGGTGATGGATGCGCGTAAGGCGGCATGGATTTTCACCTCCGCGACGCTGGCGGTGAATGAAGAGATGCATCATTTCGCCGACCGTTTAGGCGTCAGTACGGCGAAGACCCTGATCCTCAACAGCCCATTCGACTATACGCGTCAGGCGCTGCTCTGCGTGCCGCGCAATCTGCCTGAGCCGAACCGGCCCGGCGGCGCGCGCCAGCTGGCGCGCATGATGAAACCGCTGATCGACGCCAATAAAGGGCGCTGTTTCTTTCTCTGTACGTCGCACCTGATGATGCGCGAACTGGCGGCGGAGTTTCGCGCCAGTATGACGCTGCCGGTGCTGGTGCAGGGCGAAACCAGCAAAGGCCAGCTGCTCAGACAATTTATCGAGGCGGGCAATGCCCTGCTGGTGGCGACCAGCAGCTTCTGGGAAGGGGTCGATGTGCGCGGCGACGCGCTGTCGCTGGTGATTATCGACAAGCTGCCCTTTACCTCACCGGAAGATCCGCTGCTGAAAGCGCGGATGGAGGACTGTCGCCTGCGCGGCGGCGATCCTTTCAGCGACGTTCAGCTGCCGGATGCGGTGATAACCCTGAAACAGGGCGTAGGGCGATTGATCCGCGACACGGACGATCGCGGCGTGCTGGTGATTTGCGATCAGCGGCTGGTGTCGCGTCCCTATGGCGCGCTGTTTCTCAACAGCCTGCCGCCGACGCCGCGCACCCGCGATCTGGCGCGCGCCATCGCTTTCACGCAGCAGGCGAAACAGTAATTTTCCTTTGGCTGTGCTAACATGCGCGCCGTTTTGAATGACCCGAGGTTGTTATGTCTTCCCGAATCCTGGCGCTGGACACTGCGACAGAAGCCTGTTCAGCCGCGCTGCTTAATCAGCAGCAGATCGATGCCCGTTTTGAAATTGCGCCGCGCGACCATACGCAGCGTATTCTGCCGCTGGTCGAAGAGCTGCTGCATGCGCAGCAGCTGGAGCTGACGGCGCTCGACGCGCTGGCGTTTGGCCGCGGTCCCGGCAGCTTTACCGGTGTGCGTATCGGCATCGGTATCGCGCAGGGCCTGGCGCTGGGCGCGATGCTGCCGATGATCGGCATTTCGACGCTGGCGACGCTGGCGCAGGGCGCTTATCGTAAGCAGGGCGCAACGCGCGTGCTGGCGGCGATCGACGCACGTATGGGCGAGGTCTACTGGGCCGAGTATCAGCGCGACGCGCAGGGCGTGTGGCAGGGCGAAGCCAGCGAAAGCGTGCTGTCGCCGGAAACGGCGCTGGCGCGCATGCAGGCGCTGGAGGGTGAATGGTTTACTGCCGGCACTGGCTGGCAGGCCTGGCCGCAGCTGCAGCAGGGTCATGCCTTAACGCTCAGGGAGAGCGGCGTCGAGCTGCCTGCCGCAGAAGATATGCTGCCGCTGGCGCAGCAGGCGTGGCAGCGGAGCGAGACCGTTCAGCCTGAGCACGCTGAACCGACCTATCTGCGCAACGAAGTGGCGTGGAAAAAATTGCCGGGCCGCTGATTGCGGCGCAACTTATTGCGGTCGCTCCAGTCTAACAAACATCTTTTAGGAGAATGCCTATGTCAGTATGTCATAAAGGAATGTCCGGTGTTTTGTTAGCGTGCGCGCTGCTGCTCAGCGGATGCGTAACGGTGCCGGATACGATTAAAGGAAGCTCCGCGCTTCCCCAGCAGGATCTGGTCCGGGTGATGAACGACCCGTCGCTCTATGTCGGGCAGGAATCACGCTTCGGCGGCAAAGTGGTTAAGGTAACCAACCTTAACGGCAAAACCCGGCTGGAGATCGCCACCCAGCCGCTGGACGACAGCGCCCGCCCGCGTTTAGGCGCGGCGTCCGTCGGGCGTATTTATGCCGATATCAATAACTTCGTCGATCCCACCGATGTTAACAATCAGTACGTTACCGTACTGGGCAACATCAAGGGAACCGAGAAGGGGACTATCGGCGCAGCCAGCTATAACTTTGTGGTCGTCGATGTACGCGGCTATCAGCGCTGGCATCTGACGCAGCAGATCAACACGCCGCCGCAGCCGATCGATCCCTGGATCTGGTATGGCCCGTCGCGCCATCACCCCGGCTACTGGGGGCCAAATCCCTACTGGGGAATGAACAGCGGACCCGCTCAGGTAGAAACTATTCTGACGGAATAGGCGTTTAATGCGCTATTCAGGCCCGGCCGCGCCTGCCGCGACCGGGCTTTTTATTGCCGTTGAAAACGGCACGAAAATTAGTGATGCGCTTCGCAACCTCAGCAGGCCGAATCGGGCAAACTGGTACAATGAGTTAAAATATTGTTAACTGGCTGGGTGTTGAGGGTGCAATGGAAAAACAATATATAAATCGAGGTGAACCCTTGAACAAGGTCTGGCTGAAACGCTATCCGGCAGATGTGCCCGCCGAAATTAATGCGGATCGTTATACCTCTTTGGTCGATTTAGTTGAACAGGCCACACAGCGCTACGCCGACCAGACTGCCTTTATTAACATGGGGCAGCCTCTTACCTATCGGCAGCTTGAACAAAAGAGCCGGGCTTTCGCCGCCTACCTGCAGTCCAGCCTGGGACTCAAAAAAGGCGACCGCGTTGCCCTGATGATGCCGAACCTGCTGCAGTATCCGGTGGCGCTGTTTGGCGTGCTGCGCGCGGGCATGGTGGTCGTAAATGTTAATCCGCTCTATACGCCACGCGAACTCAAGCATCAGCTTAACGACAGCGGCGCCAGCGCCATCGTCATCGTCTCTAACTTTGCCCACACGCTGGAAAAAGTAGTGGCAGAAACGGCGGTCAAACACGTTATCCTTACGCGCCTTGGCGACCAGCTCAGGCCGGTTAAAGCCACGCTGGTTAACTTTGTCGTTAAATATATTAAAAAGATGGTGCCCAAATACCATCTGCCGGGCGCGGTGAGCTTTCGCCACGTGCTGCAGCAGGGCGAGTCGATGCCTTATCAACGTCCCGACGTCTCTAATGGCGACCTGGCGTTCCTGCAATATACCGGCGGCACGACCGGCATTGCCAAAGGCGCGATGCTGACCCATCGCAATATGCAGGCCAATCTTGAGCAAACCAAAGCGACCTACGGCAAACTGCTGCGTGACGGCAAAGAGAATGTGGTCACCGCGCTGCCGCTCTATCACATTTTTGCGCTGACCGTGAACTGCCTGCTGTTCCTGGAGCTGGGCGGCCAGAATTTGCTTATCACCAATCCGCGCGATATTCCCGGCTTCGTGAAGTCGCTGTCGAAGTTTCCCTTCACGGCGATTACCGGCGTCAACACGCTATTTAACGCGCTGCTGAACGACGCGCAGTTTAATAAGCTCGACTTTTCGACGCTGCGTCTCTCGGCAGGCGGCGGTATGGCGGTGCAGAAGGCAGTAGCGGAGCGCTGGGAAAAGCTCACCGGCCACTATCTGCTGGAAGGATACGGTCTGACGGAATGTTCGCCGCTGGTCTCGGTCAATCCCTATGACATTACCGAGCATACCGGCAGCATCGGCCTGCCTGTGCCTTCAACCGATGTGCGCGTGGTGGACGATCAGGGCAACGATGTGATTCCCGGCGAGCCGGGCGAGCTGTGGATCCGCGGTCCGCAGGTGATGGCGGGTTACTGGCAGCGGCCGGACGCCACTGAAGAGGTGCTGAAAAATGGCTGGCTCCTCAGCGGCGATATTGTTACCGTTGACCCACAAGGCTTTATCCGCATCGTCGACCGCAAAAAAGATATGATCCTCGTCTCAGGCTTTAACGTCTATCCCAACGAGATTGAAGATGTCTTAATGCAGCATCCCAAAGTGCGGGAAGCGGCGGCGATCGGCGTGCCAAGTGATTTGTCGGGCGAAGCGGTAAAGGTCTGCATCGTGAAAAAAGACGCTTCGCTGACCAAAGAGGAGCTTCTTGACCATTGTCGGCGCCAGCTGACAGGCTACAAGGTGCCGAAAATTATCGAGTTCCGCGACGAGCTGCCCAAAAGTAACGTGGGCAAAATCCTGCGGCGCGAACTGCGTGATGAAGCCCGGCCCAGCGCAAGCTGAGGCCATAAGATTTCTGGTTGAACGCCGGCGAAGCCCGGCGTTTTTATTGATGATGAGATGGAGCGCCGCGCGCAGTCTGTCGCGGTGAAAACAAGATTTGAATTATTCGCTGATCGACCAAAATGAGCAACTGGCCGCCGTTTGCCAGAAGGCGCGCCAGCATGCGGCTGTCGCGCTGGATACCGAATTTGTCCGCACCCGCACCTTTTATCCGCAGCTGGGGCTGATCCAGCTGTTTGATGGCGAACAGCTGGTGCTGATCGATCCATTAACTATCAGTGACTGGACGCCCTTTATCGCTCTGCTGAGCGACACGCAGGTGACAAAATTCTTGCACGCGGGCGGCGAGGATCTTGAGGTATTTCTGCACCGTTTCGGCGTGCTGCCGCAGCCGATGATCGACACGCAGATTCTGGCGGCGTTCAGCGGTCAGCCGCTTTCATGGGGCTTTGCCGCCATGGTGGCGCATTTTACCCAGACGACGCTGGATAAGAGCGAATCGCGCACCGACTGGCTGGCGCGTCCGCTGACTCAGCGTCAGTGCGACTACGCCGCGGCGGATGTGCACTATCTGCTGCCTATCGCGCAGCAGCTGATGACCATGACCGAAGAGGCGGGCAATATGGCCGCGGCGCTCAGCGAGTGCGAACAGCTCTGCCAGCGTCGTCTCGACGTGCTGCAGCCGCAGGAAGCCTGGCGCGAGATCACTAACGCCTGGCAGCTGCGTCCTCGTCAGCTGGCGGCTTTGCAGCTGCTCGCCGCATGGCGTCTCAACGTGGCGCGCGAAAAAGATATGGCGGTGAATTTCGTGGTGCGCGAAGAGAATCTGTGGAAAGTGGCGCGCTTTATGCCTGGCTCAATGGGCGAGCTGGATCACCTCGGCCTGTCGGGCCATGAAATCCGCTTCCACGGAAAAACCTTGCTGGCGCTGGTGGCTGACGCGCAGGCGCTGCCGGAAGAGGCGCTGCCGCCGCCGCTGGGCAATCTGGTGGATCATCCGCACTACAAGAACGTGTTTAAGGCGATAAAAGCGCTGGTGCAGGAAGTGAGTCAGGAAACCGGCTTCAGTCAGGAGCTGCTGGCGTCGCGTCGTCAAATCAACCAGGTATTAAGCCAGTACTGGGGGCTTAAGCCGCAAACGCGCGTGCCGGAGTTGCTGGCAGGCTGGCGCGGCGATCTGTTTAAAACCCGCATCGAGGCTATTCTGGCTCAGTTCTGACAGAAAACATTCCCCTGCTCAGAAGCAGGGGAACATCAGGAACTGCACACAATCATTTGGCCGCTTCTTCCGTTTCCGGTAGCGTCACGTTCAGCTCCAGAATAGAAATATCATCGCCTTTCTGGTCAAGTTGAACGGTGACCATATCGGGGTCGATCTTCACGTACTTGCAAATCACTTCCAGAATGTCGCGCTTAAGCTGCGGAAGATAGTGGGGCTCACTGTCGCCCCTTCTGCGTTCTGCCACGATAATCTGCAGCCTTTCCTTGGCTATGTTGGCAGTGTTCTTCTTCCGGGATAAAAAGAAATCGAGTAATGCCATGGTTTATCCCCCGAACAGGCGTTTCAGGAAACCCTTCTTCTCTTCTTCAATAAAGCGGAAGGGACGTTCTTCGCCGAGTAACCGATCTACGGTATCAGCATAGGCTTTGCCGGCATCGGAATTCGTGTCGAGGATCACTGGTTCGCCCTGGTTAGAGGCGCGCAGCACCGACTGGTCTTCCGGAATAACGCCAACCAGTGGAATGCGCAGGATCTCAAGCACGTCTTCCATGCTCAGCATATCGCCACGATTAACGCGGCCAGGGTTATAACGGGTCAGCAGCAGGTGCTCTTTAACCGGCTCGAGGCTGTTTTCAGCGCGGCGGGATTTAGAGGCGATAATACCGAGGATGCGGTCGGAGTCGCGCACCGAGGAGACTTCCGGGTTGGTGGTGATAATCGCCTCGTCGGCAAAGTAGAGCGCCATCAGCGCGCCGGTTTCAATCCCCGCCGGGGAGTCGCACACGATAAAGTCAAAATCCATCGCGGCCAGGTCGTTCAGCACTTTTTCCACGCCTTCGCGGGTCAGTGCATCTTTGTCGCGGGTCTGGGAAGCGGGCAGAATGTGCAGCATCTCGGTGCGCTTGTCTTTAATCAACGCCTGGTTCAGCGTGGCATCGCCCTGAATGACGTTCACGAAGTCGTAAACCACGCGGCGTTCGCAGCCCATGATCAGGTCGAGGTTACGCAGACCAATATCGAAATCGATAACGACCGTTTTTTTGCCTTTTTGCGCTAAACCGGTGGCGATGGCCGCGCTTGACGTGGTCTTGCCAACGCCCCCTTTACCGGATGTAACTACAATAATGCGTGCCATAAATATTGATTTCCTTAACAGAAGAAAAGGGGCCTAATTAAGTGTCTGGATAGTCAGCGCGCTTTCTGCGAGGCTCAGGCGCGCGGCTTTACCAAAAAATTCCGCCGGGATTTGATCCATGATCCAGTATTCGCCAGCGATGGAGACCAACTCTGCTGCCAGGTTGGTGCAAAAAATCTGGCTGTTGCGATCGCCGCCGGCGCCAGCCAGGGCGCGTCCTCGCATCATGCCGTAAATATGAATATTGCCGTCCGCGACCAGCTCGGCGCCGGCGCTCACGCTGTTAGTGACGATCAGATCGGCATTGCGCGCGTAAATCTGCTGCCCGGAACGCACCGGCGTCGTGATAATACGCGTTTTGCTGGCCATCGGTTCTGCGGGCGCGGCGGGCTGAACCTCCGGTGCGGGCGCTTCGCTGCGCTTGATGCTCTCTTTGCCTTCCGCCAGAACAGGCAGGCCCGCGCGGGCGATCATGCGCTTTAGCGCCTCGTCTTTGCAGCCGCTGACGCCAACGATACGCAATCCGGTCGCGGCAATCGCCTGCTGGAGCTGTTTCCAGTTGACGTTGCCGTTGAGCGCCGCCACATTAAGTACCACCGGCGCGTTTTTTAAAAAGTCCGGCGCCTGATCGATTTTGTCCTGAAGCGCCTTGCGAATCACTTCAGGTTCGGGATGGTGCAGATGAACAACAGACAGGGTAAAACTGCTACCTTTGAATTCGATTGGCGTTTGTGACATCTGTCCCACTCAGTCCTGTTTTCTCGCCCGGCGAACAAACGTCGATAAAATCATCATTTCAGTCCATCCGGTGAATATTCGAAGTTCTGCAAGCATGTTATAGTTACTGTTATTTCCAGGCAAGCCACCATCCAGGTTTATTCGAGTAAAAAATATGTTTTGTGTGATCTACCGAAGCCCGACCCGTGACCAGACTTATCTTTATGTTGAAAAAAAGGACGATTTTTCCCGCGTGCCTGAGGAACTGCTGCGCGGCTTCGGCAAGCCGCAGCTGGCGATGGTGCTGAAGCTGGATGGCCGCGAACGGCTGGCCAACGCAGACATCAATAAAGTTAAACAGGCGCTTAGCGATCAAGGCTATTATTTACAAATGCCGCCGCCGGTAGAAAGTTTGCTGAAAGTTCACCTTGAATCGGCAAAAAAAGATTAATTCAGATTCATCTGTAAATATAATCAGTAGTCCCTGCTTCTTCAGCATAATTATATATAACTATTTCCAGCAAAATAATGGCGCGATTACCGCGCCTTTTACTGTTCATTATTCTTTATTGCTCCCTGACTGGTGATAAATTCACCGCTCCGGCAGCATATATTCACCCTTTTTTGACAATTTACGCACACTAATCTTTGCTAAAGCATCTTATTATGGCCGTTACGGCGGGCGAAGGATCCGCTGAACCGCAAACATCAACGTGCCGGCGTGGCTGGCATCACATAAACCAGAGCAGGGGATTAGCATGTATCAGCATCGTAACTGGCAGGGCGCCTTGTTGGATTATCCGGTCAACAAAGTGGTCTGCGTCGGCAGCAACTATGCGAAACACATTAAGGAAATGGGCAGCGCTACGCCAACCGAGCCGGTGGTTTTTATTAAGCCGGAAACGGCAATTTGCGATCTGCGCCAGCCGCTCTCTATTCCATCCGCTTTTGGTGAAGTTCACCATGAAGTTGAACTCGCGGTACTGATTGGCGCCACCCTGAAACAGGCGAGCGAAGATCATGTGGCGAAAGCGATCGCCGGTTATGGCGTGGCGCTTGATCTGACGCTGCGCGATTTGCAGGCGACTTTTAAAAAAGCGGGCCAGCCGTGGGAAAAATCCAAGGGCTTCGATAACTCCTGTCCGCTTTCCGGCTTTATTCCTTCAGCGGAGTTTCCGGGCGACCCGCAGGATACCGAGCTGAAGCTGGTGGTGAACGGCGAAGTGCGCCAACACGGCAGAACGTCCGATATGATCCACAAGATCCTGCCGCTGATCGCCCATATGAGCCAGTATTTCACCCTGCGCGCCGGCGACGTGGTGCTGACCGGCACGCCGGAAGGGGTCGGTCCGTTACGCTCCGGCGATACGCTGGAAGTGTCGCTGGCCGGACACGGCATCAGCACGCGCGTGCTGTAATGCTTGCAACGCCGCGCCTGACCCGATATAAGGTGCGGTTTTGTGATTAACCCGGACGCAGCCATCATGAGTGAACTTCCTTTCTGGCAGACTAAACGCCTCGATCAAATGAACGACGACGAGTGGGAATCCTTATGCGATGGTTGCGGCCAGTGCTGCCTTAATAAGCTGCAGGACGCCGACACGGATGAGATTTACTTCACCAACGTCGCCTGCAATCAGCTTAATATCAAAACCTGCCAGTGCCGCAACTATGAGCGCCGCTTTGAATATGAAGAGGACTGCATCAAGCTGACGCGTGAAAATATGACGCAGTTTAACTGGCTGCCGCGCACCTGCGCCTATCGTCTGCTGGGCGAGGGTAAAGCGCTGCCAGCATGGCATCCGCTGCTGAGCGGTTCAAAATCTGCGATGCACTCGCAGCGCATTTCGGTGCGTTATATCGCGGTGCGGGAAAGTGAAGTGCGCGACTGGGAAGACCATATTATCGATCGGCCCGACCGCAACGGTTAACAGGAAACAGGCTGCCCAGGCAGCCTGTTCTGTTTTTAGCGGGAGAAGATATCGCGGCGTTTTGGCTTGAGCGGCTGAGCGATCAGCACCGCGATCGCCACGATCAGGTAGGCGGCGAAAATCACTATCATCCACTGCGGCATGCTCAGCGTCAGAAAGTCCCAGTTGCGCTCGGCGCAATCTCCACTGGCGACAAACACCGAGGGCAGCCACTTGTCCAGCGGCAGCCAGCCGGGAAAACGCGCGGCAAAATCGCAGGTCGTAAACGGATTGGGATGCAACTGCAGCATAGTGTGTTCATACGAAAGCCGCAGTCCTTCACAGGCGCTGTAGATCCAGATAGCCAGCCCAGCCCAGCGCAGCGGCGATTTAGGCGCGATGGCGCCGACGACGCCCGCGCCCATGACGCCAAACAGCGCGCAGCGTTCATAAATACACATTACGCACGGCTTCAGGTCCATAACATGCTGGAACCATAATGCCACCAGCTCCAGCGCCAGCGCCGTTATCGCCAGCAGTAACCAGGCGGCGCGGCCGCGCGAACATTGATTCAGATATCGCAACATCTTGCTTTCCCTGTAAACGGTAATGCCACGCAGTGTAAACCAAAAGCGCGGCGGTGCCAGCCCGGCATCAAGGTAAAATCGTGCTCAATTCCGACTTAACCTGATCCAGAGCAGAATTTACATCGGTGGCGCGGCAAGCCAGCCCCAGTGCAACAGCGTTGCCGTAAAGGGTACCAGCAACCAGCGGATGCAAAAATAGCCTGTCAGCGACATCACGAGGGTAAAGGGCAGCGCCATCCACACCATACGGCCATAAGAGAGGCGTATCAGCGGCGCCAGCGCGGAGGTGAGCAGAAACAGAAACGCCGCCTGGCCATTTGGCGTCGCGACCGATGGCAGGTTAGTGCCGGTATTGGTGGCGACGGCCAGCAGCTGGTACTGTTGCAGATCGATCGCGCCCTGGCTGAAAGCCTGTTTCGCCTCGTTGATAAATACCGATCCGACAAAAACGTTATCTGATATCGACGAGAGAAGTCCATTAAAGATGTAATACCAGCTGAGCTGCGCGTGCGGATCGGACTGGAGGACAAAGGCGATAAGCGGGCTGAAGAGCTGCTGCTCGACTATGACGGCGACGATGGCTAAAAATACCGTCAGCAGAGCGGTAAAGGGCAACGCTTCGGTAAAGGCCTGGCCGATAGTATGCTCATCCGTTACGCCGCACAGCGAGGTGGCGAGCACGATCACCGACAGCCCAATCAGGCCGACCTCCGCCAGATGCAGCGCCAGCGCGACGATAAGCCAGCAACCGATAGCCGCCTGAATCCACAGCTTCAGCCGATCCTGGCGCGTACGCTGCGTCGCTGCCTCACGTTCGCTCTGTAGCAGAATCGCACGCACCTCATCCGGCAGGGTCGCGCCGTAGCCGAACAGGCGAAAGCGCTCTACCAGCAGGCTGGTGAGAATACCGCCCAGCAGCACCGGCACCGTTACCGGCGCCATGCGCAGGAAGAAGCTGACAAAATCCCAGCCTGCGGCATGGGCGATGATCAGGTTTTGCGGCTCGCCCACCATGGTCATTACCCCGCCCAGCGCAGTCCCGACGCCCGCCTGCATCATCAGGCTGCGCAGAAAGGCGCGGAACTGCTCCAGCGTGGCGCGCTGATGATGCTCCTCTGCGGCATAGCCGGGATCGGAAGAGACGCGGTGGTAGATCTGATAAAAGCCGACAGCGACGCTGATCACCACGGCGACCACGGTCAGGGCATCAAGAAATGCAGAGAGAAAGGCGGCCGCCAGACAGAAGGTCAGACTGAGCAGCACTTTTGAACGCAGCGACAGCAGCAGCCGCGTAAACATGAACAGCAGCAGCTGCTTCATAAAAAAGATGCCGGCTACCATAAAGATCAGCAGCAGCAGCACTTCCAGATTACCCGCCAGCTGCTGTTTAACCTGTTCGGCACTGGCCATGCCGATGGCAATCGCTTCCAGCGTCAGCAGACCGCCGGGCAGCAATGGATGGCATTTCAGCGCCATGCCGAGCGTGAAGATAAACTCGGCAATCAGCAGCCAGCCGGCGAGAAACGGGCTGACCAGGAAGAAGATCAGCGGATTGATAACCAGAAACGCTAGCAGCAGCGCTTTGTACCAGTTGGGCGACTGCCCGAGAAAGTTGCGGTGCAGCGCCTGGCCCCAGGTGATTTCCATGGCAAAAGTCCTGTACGGGATGAAGAGAATGGCCACAGGGTAATAAGCGAAACAGCAGGGCGCAATCTCGTCTTACAGGATTGCGTACGGCTGCCGGTTTTTGCGCCAGCGCGCGCTTTTAATCCTTGTGCGGTCTATAACACGCCCAGGGCGTCTGGTATGATGAGTGCCATATCGACAAAGAAAGCAACGAGAAAACATCGCTATGGTCATTAAGGCGCAGAGCCCTGCGGGATTTGCTGAAGAGTATATTATTGAAAGCATCTGGAACAGTCGCTTTCCTCCTGGATCAATCCTTCCCGCTGAACGTGAGCTTTCTGAACTTATCGGCGTAACCCGCACCACGCTGCGTGAAGTTTTGCAGCGCCTGGCGCGAGACGGCTGGCTGACGATTCAACACGGGAAACCCACCCGCGTGAATGACTTCTGGGAAACGTCCGGGCTGAATATCCTTGAGACGCTGGCGCGACTTGACCATGACAGCGTGCCGGTGCTGATCGATAACCTGCTGTCGGTGCGTACCAATATCGCCTCTATCTTTATCAGCCGCGCACTACGTCATCATCCCGATAAAGCCCGCGCGGTGCTGGAGAGCGTCGCCGGTATCGATGATCAGGCTGATGCCTATACCGAACTCGATTATCGCGTATTCCGCGGTCTGGCTTTTGCTTCCGGCAACCCGATTTACGGACTGATCCTGAATGGCCTGAAAGGGCTCTATACCCGTGTAGGTCGTCACTATTTTTCAAACCCTGAAGCGCGTGAGCTGGCGCGCAATTTCTACTCGCGGCTTGAAGCGCTGTGCGTGAAAGAACCATCGCAGGAGCAAATTGTTGATGCGGTGCGCGAATACGGTCGTCGGAGCGGCGAAATCTGGCACAGTATGCAGAAAAGCATGCCGGATGACCTGGGCAGCAAACGTTAAAAACAGAAAACCGGACGCCGTCCGGTTTTTTATAGCGGTAAAACAGGCGCTGTCGCGGGTAGCCTCAACAGATCGCAAAGTCGCTCAAGGCATCCCTGCACGCTCGGCCCGCGGCATCCCTGCCGCGGGACGCTTTGCTCTTCTGTTGAGGCTACCCACTCCGTTAGCATGAATGCGGCCTGAAAAAAAACCGGACAGTGTCCGGTTTTCCTCTTGCGAAGACCTTAAAGCGCGTTGCCGCGCGTCGGACAGCGATCCAGCAGCTCAACGCTGCCATCCTCGTTCTGCTGTTCAAGGATCACATCAAACCCCCACAGCCGGTGCACATGCTTCATTACTTCACGGCGGCTCTTGTCGAGCGGCGTGCGGCTTTGCGGTACGTAACGCAGCGTTAGCGAGCGGTCGCCGCGCAGGTCGACGTTATAAACCTGAATATTCGGCTCCAGATTGCTCAGGTTGTATTGCGCGGAGAGCTGCTGGCGAATCGCGCGATAGCCTGCCTCATCGTGAATGGCGGCGATCTCCAGATAGTTATTGCGATCGTCATCCAGCACAGTAAAGAGGCGGAAATCACGCATCACCTTCGGCGACAGGAACTGGCTGATAAAGCTCTCGTCCTTGAATTCGCGCATAGCGAAATGCAGGGTTTCCAGCCAGTCGGAACCGGCGATATCCGGGAACCAGTAGCGATCTTCTTCCGTCGGCGACTGGCAGATGCGCTTGATATCCTGGAACATCGCGAAGCCCAGCGCGTAAGGATTGATGCCGTTATACCAGGGGCTGTTATAGGGCGGCTGAAACACCACGTTGGTGTGGCTGTGCAGGAACTCGATCATAAAGCGCTCCGACACTTTGCCCTCATCATAAAGATGATTGAGGATAGTGTAGTGCCAGAAGGTCGCCCAGCCTTCGTTCATTACCTGCGTCTGTTTTTGCGGATAGAAATACTGGCTCACCTTACGCACAATGCGCAGGATCTCGCGCTGCCACGGCTCAAGCAGCGGCGCGTTCTTCTCCATAAAATAGAGCAGGTTTTCCTGCGGCTCCGACGGGTAGCGCGCCGCCTCGACGTGTACCGCTTCTTTCTCGCGGCGCGGCAGCGTGCGCCACAGGGTATTCACCTGGCTTTGCAGATACTCTTCACGACTCTTCTGTCGCGCTTTCTCCTCCTGCAAGGAGATTTTCTGCGGTCGCTTATAGCGATCGACGCCGTAATTCATCAGCGCATGGCAGGAGTCCAGCAGACGCTCGACCTCTTCAACACCGAAGCGCTCTTCACAGTCGGAGATATATTTTTTCGCAAACAGCAGGTAATCGACGATAGAGCTGGCGTCAGTCCAGCTGCGGAACAGATAGTTATTCTTGAAAAAAGAGTTGTGGCCGTAGCAGGCATGCGCCATCACCAGCGCCTGCATGGTCATGGTGTTCTCTTCCATCAGATAGGCGATGCAGGGATTGGAGTTAATAACAATCTCATACGCCAGCCCTTGCTGTCCGTGTTTGTAGCGCTGCTCGGTTTCAATAAACTTTTTACCGAACGACCAGTGAGCGTAATTAATGGGCATACCCACGCTGGAGTAGGCGTCCATCATCTGCTCAGAGGTAATCACTTCAATCTGGTGGGGATAGGTATCGAGTCGGTAGAGTTTGGCTACGCGGTCAATTTCCGCAAGGTAGACATCGAGCAAATCAAATGTCCAGTCCGGTCCATCGCTGAGTCGTTTGCTGTCCTTAATCGGATCGTCAAAGATTGTCGTCATAGCGCACCTCTGTTTTGCAAACAGGCTTGCCCGATGCGAGCAGCCGGTTCCGGTAATTTCAAGGCTCGTCCCTAAGAAAGAGAACCCCAAAAACGGAGTGAACACTTCAATGATAGCCCACTGTTACCTATCTGAAAGCGGAACTCAATCGAATTATTCGGCAGAAAATCATCTGAAAATAAGCGGAAAAGCATTTGATGAGCTGATGTCATCCTGAATGGCGTAAAGTCGGGATAAAATGCTGTTTATAAGTGGATTGTATGGCGTCAACTTATTCTCCTGAAATAAGTGAATATTGCCGGGTACGCTATTATTAACTGCTAAGAACGGTTAAAAAAAGGCATAAGTTACTGATTTTGACCCAACCATAAGATTTTAGTGTTCGAAAAAGTGAAAAACATGTGAAATAAGTTAATGAGGTAAGGGCTTCTGTCGGCCGTTGGTAATGTGCTGATATTGCCCTGTAGTCTAGTGAATTATGCTTTTGAATTTGCCGGTGGGGGCGATATGCACGTAGTAATTTTAGGTAGTGGTGTGGTTGGCGTGGCGAGCGCCTGGTATCTGGCGCGCGCAGGGCATCAGGTGACGGTGCTGGATCGCCAGCCCGATGCCGCGCTGGAGACCAGCGCAGGCAATGCGGGGCAGATCTCGCCCGGCTATGCGGCGCCCTGGGCCGCGCCGGGCGTGCCGCTCAAGGCAGTCAAATGGATGTTCCAGCGCCACGCGCCGCTGGCGATCCGCCTGGACGGCAGCAGTTTCCAGCTGCAATGGATGTGGAACATGCTGCGCAACTGCGATATGCAGCACTATCAGCAGAACAAAAGCCGGATGGTACGTATCGCCGAATACAGCCGCGACTGTCTGAAGGCGCTGCGCGAAGAGACCGGCATCGCCTATGAAGGACGTCAGGGCGGTACGCTACAGCTGTTCCGCACGCAGCAGCAGTTCGACAGCGCCAGCAAAGATATCGAGGTGCTGCGCGAGGCGGGCGTGCCTTACGAACTGCTCCATGCGCATGAGCTGGCGCGCGTAGAGCCAGCGCTGGCGACCACGCAGCATAAGCTCACCGGCGGCTTGCGCCTGCCCAATGATGAAACCGGCGACTGTCAGCTCTTTACCCAAAAGCTGGCGAAAATGGCGCAGGAGGCGGGCGTTGTGTTCCGCTTTAATACGCCTGTGGATCAGCTGCTGCGTGAAGGCAACCGCATCTACGGCGTTAAGTGCGGCGATGAGATCGTTAAAGGCGACAGCTATGTGGTGGCCTTTGGTTCTTACTCCACCGCGCTGCTAAAGCATATTCTTGATATTCCGGTTTATCCCCTTAAAGGCTACTCCCTGACGATTCCGGTAAAAAACCAAGAGGCCGCGCCGGTTTCTACTATCCTGGATGAAACCTATAAGGTGGCGGTCACCCGCTTTGACAACCGTATTCGCGTCGGGGGCATGGCGGAAATCGTTGGTTTTAACAACAAACTCTTGCCTGCGCGTCGGGAAACGCTGGAGATGGTGGTCCGGGATCTTTATCCTGAGGGCGGTCATATTGAACAGGCCAGCTTCTGGAGCGGTCTGCGTCCTATGACGCCAGACGGAACGCCAATCGTTGGCCCAACGCCGCTCAGCAATCTCTACCTGAATACCGGACACGGCACGCTTGGCTGGACAATGGCCTGCGGTTCCGGTCAGCTGCTGGCCGATGTGATCAGCGGTAAAACCCCGGCGATCGCCGCCGACGATCTGTCGGTGTTCCGCTATCTGCCTGGTTTTACACCGTCATCTTCACCATTACGCAACGCGAACGCCACGCGTTAACATTCAGGGAGAGGGAGTATGTCACGTCCAGTTTTCGCCACCATAGATCAGCAGGCGCTGCGCCATAATCTGGCGGTTGTGCGCCAGGCGGCGCCCGGCGCGCGCGTCTGGTCGGTAGTGAAGGCCAATGCTTACGGCCATGGCCTGGCCCGCGTATGGGAGAGCCTGGCGCAGACCGATGGCTTTGCGCTGCTGAATATGGAAGAGGCGATACTGCTGCGCGACAGCGGCTGGCGCAAACCGATCCTGCTGCTGGAGGGCTTTTTCCATGCTGAGGATCTGGAGCTGATCGATCGCTATCGCCTGACGACCAGCGTGCACAGCAACTGGCAGATCAAGGCGCTGGCGGAAGCGCAGCTCTCCGCGCCGGTAGACATCTATCTCAAGGTCAACAGCGGCATGAATCGCCTCGGCTTCCGGCCTGAGCAGGTGCATGCCGCTTATAAAAAGCTGCGCGCGTTGCCAGGCGTAGGCGATATCACGCTGATGGCACATTTTGCCGATGCGGAAAACCCGGAAGGGCTGATCGCGCCGCTGCAGCGTATCGGGCGCGCCGCCGAAGGGCTGGATATCCCTCGTTCGCTTTCCAATTCCGCCTGCACCCTGTGGCATCCGGAAGCACACTATGACTGGGTGCGCCCGGGCATTATTCTCTATGGCGCATCGCCCAGCGGCGACTGGCAGGATATCGCCAGCACCGGCCTGAAACCGGTCATGACGCTGAATAGCGAAGTTATCGGGCTCCAGCAGCTGAGCCGTGGGGATGGCGTCGGCTACGGCTATCGCTATCATGCGCAGCAGGAGCAGCGTATCGGCGTGGTCGCCTGCGGCTATGCCGACGGCTATCCGCGCCATGCGCCCAACGGCACGCCGGTATCCGTCGATGGCGTGATGACGCAGGTGATTGGCGCGGTATCGATGGATATGATCACCGTCGATTTAACGCCTTGCCCTCAGGCAGGCATCGGTTCGAAGGTCGAACTGTGGGGCGAACAGGTGAAGATCGATCAGGTGGCGAAAGCGGCCGGCACGGTAGGCTATGAGCTGATGTGCGCCCTTGCGCCCCGCGTGCCGGTTAAGGTTATTTAAGCGCGGTCAGCGAACCGCGCATCTTCTTGCTGCAGCGCCAGGCGATTAACGCCAGCGCTGCGCCCGCCAGCATCATCAGCGCCAGCGCGCTCTTTTCCGCTACGGGCAGCATTACAATCAAAAGGCTGCCCGCCGCGCCGCCCGCCATCTGAATAAAACCCTGCAATGCCGCCGCCACGCCAGCCTGCTGCTGGTAAGGCTCCAGCGCATAGCTGGTGGCTGGGCCAACGGTAAACGCCAGCCCTGCGACCGAAATAGCGACCGGCAGCATATAGAGCGCCCAGTGAGTCTGCACGCTTTCCGGCAGCAGATGCATGCCAGCAAACAGCAGCAGCGCGCCCGCCAGCATCGTCACGAAGCCCATCGCCAGACAGAACGGTCGTCCCGCTTTGCGGATGGTTTTATTGACGAAGGCGCTTACCAGCATGATCCAGAATCCATTCGCGCCAAAGGCGAACGAGAACTGAATCGGCGACAGGCCGCCTTCCGTCATCAGCACGTGCGGTGCCAGCGAAACATAGGTCAGCACCATGCCGAGCGCGCCAGCATTCGCGAAGGCGAAAGCGAGAAAGCGCGGCTGGCGCAGGATAGCGCCATACTGCGCCAGCGGCAGCCCTTTGACCCGCAGCGTATTGGCGGGCCGCGTTTCCGGCAGCCAGAGCAGCACGATAAGCGCGATAAGCAGGCCGTAAGCGCACAGGAACCAGAAGGGCGCGCGCCAGCCGAAGGCGCTGGCAAGCAGGCCGCCCAGCAGCGGTGCCAGCGCGGGCACAATATTCAGCGCGCCGTTGAGGAAGCCGTAAGCGCGCGCCGCTTCGTCGCCGCTCAGGCGATCGCGCACGCCGCTAAAAGCCACGACGGCGCTGCAGCACACCGCGCAGCCCTGAATCAGCCGCGCTGAGAGGAACATCGGCCAGTTGCTGGCGGTCGCCGCAACGATGCTGCCCGCCACATAGAGCGCCAGGCCCGCTAAGGCAATGGGTTTGCGCCCGTAATTATCGACCAGCGGCCCGGTAACCAGCTGGCCTAAGCCCATCACCAGCAGAAAGATCGGAATGGTGGTCTGAACCAGGCTGACCGGCGTATTCAGGCCGATCGCGATATCGGGCAGGGTAGGGAGATAGAGATCGATGCCCAGCGGCGCCAGCAGCACCAGGCTCAACAGCATCAGGGTAAATTTTTGCATAAAAGCTAGAAGGTAAACGTCCTGTTAAAACAAGCGGGAAGGGTAATGAGTTGGGGGCGAAAAGAAAAGCGAAAAATGCGATGCCCGCCGTAAAGCGGGCATCCAGACGAGCCTTAGTACGCGCCGTCGCGGCGCAGCACCACGCCCGCGGTTTTGAACAGAATAGCGATATCGGTCCAGAGCGCCCAGTTCTTCACATACCAGGAGTCGAAGTAGACGCGCGTATCGTAGTCGATATCGTTACGTCCGCTGACCTGCCACAGGCCGGTCATGCCCGGTTTCGCCATCAGGTAGTAATCGACGTCACCTGCATAACGCTCCAGCTCTGCCTCAATAACCGGACGCGGCCCGACAAGGCTCATTTCGCCGCGGATAACGTTCCACAGCTGCGGCAGCTCATCGAGACTGGTTTTGCGCAGGAAGCCGCCAATTTTGGTAATGCGCGGATCCTTTTTCAGCTTAAAGTCTTTGTCCCATTCGGCGCGCGCCTCTGCGCTGGTGGCCAGCAGCTGCTCCAGCACCTCTTTCGAGTTGGTCACCATAGAACGGAATTTCAGGCATTTAAACTTCACGCCGTTCTGACCGATACGCTCGTGACCGTAGATAGCGTTGCCGCCGTCACGTTTCACCATATAGCAGAGCAGACCGAAGACGGGCGCCAGGAACAGCAGCAGTAGCGAGGCGACCACAATGTCGAAGCAGCGCTTCAGGAAGCGAGAAGAGCGCTTGGCGAGGCTGTTGCTGACGCGCAGGATCATCACTTCATGGCTGAAGATAAACGACATGTCGGTGCCGTAGAGCGGTACGCCGCGCAGGGTAGGGATCACGGAAATCGATCGGCAGTTCATCTTCGACAGGAATTTCAGCCAGGTATCGCGCACGACCTGCTGCTCAAATTCAGTGGCAACGATAAACTGCACGTTGTCGCGGTCAATGGTCTGCCAGTTAATATCCTGCTGTTTGATAACTGGCACGCCGTTAACAGACGGCGGCGTATTTTCTTCGTCGGTGCTGATAAACGCCTGCACGTTATAGCCGAGGATCTCTTCGCTCTGCAGTGCAGCGTAGGCTTCCATGGCGTTTTTACCTGAACCGATGATGATGGTCTCTTTCTGCCACTGGCCAGCGCGGTTAATGGCGCGCTTGACGCCTGCACGCATCAGCGGCAGGAGCAGCAGCGCGTAAGTCCAGCTGAACAGCCACACCATGCGTGAGAAATCCCACTTGGAAAAGGCGATCAGCGCCAGATCCAGCAGCGAAAAGACGAACAGCGTTTTAACCACTTCCTTCAGTTCAAACCAGAAAGGTTTGCGATAGGTATAGTGACGCATGCGCATCCAGAAATAAGCGGTGCACAAAACAGAAAGCGCAAACTGCGCAATAAAACGATATTCAATTTGATGGGGCGGAATAAACCCATCCAGATCGCCCCAGATCCCCTGAATAGTCGCCGCGGATAAAAACAGCGAAAGATTAAGGGCAATCAGATCGGAAAAGCTTAACGCAAGCTTTGCGATGATATTTTTTCGCGTTCCGCTCCATGAGCGGCTCGCATCATTCATTACCAGTGTACTTGCCATAACACCTGCTCTCTTTTTTCTTAAGTAAAAGATGGCCTGACCAGAATCAAGTACGCGCTCAGGAGTGGACAACTGAAAAAGCAGAACAATCGTTTTCAGTTCATTACAGTCGTTAGAGCCATACAGGCTGCAGTGAAAAGATAATTGGATTACGTGATTGTTATCACGAAAAGCTGCAGCAGCGATAAAGAGTATGCAGGAGATATTTGACAGAGTTAATACGGAACAAATCCGAAAAAACTATTTTTGCCTAAAGTTTTGTATGGGTAACCTGTTGAAAATTCTGGTTAAAATGACGTGAGAGCTGAAAATAACCAAATATTTCAGACCGCTTTTTCGGAATTACCGCCAGGAATGATCGCTGGCGGCGAAAAGTTAACTCAGGCAGGTTTTTTTAATACCCACTGGTCTTGCTGTTTATCATAATGCCCTATTTGCAGATCCACCGGTTCGCCATCAATCCATGCGGGTACGCTGGTATCGTGGTCCCAGCCGTCGAGCTGATAACTCAGTTCGGGATTGGTTTGACAGGGGATGCTGACGGTCTGCAGATTATCGCTGTCGAGTTCGGCATCAATTATCTCATAACGACCAATTTTAACGACGTGTCCCATAACTTTCTCCCGTTCGCTGGGCCAAATAATGAGCATAGCCGTTTCCGCTGGAATATCGAGCCGTAGCGTCTCGGATTATTCTCGCTCTTCAGCGACGCGCACGCCGATTTTAACGATGCGGTTATCTTCTTTTTCCGCCACTGTCCAGGTAAGGTGGTTCCATTCCACATGGTCGCCAACCACCGGCGTTCCGCCGAGCAGGCTCATTATCAGCTGGCCGAGCGATTGCTGATCGTTGGTGTCTTCTCCCAGCTCCAGCCCGTAAATCTGCGCGACATCGCGCAGGCGCGCTTCAGCATCAAGAATAAAGTCGCCGAAGAAGCGCTGATCCAGCGAGACAGGCGGCGACTGGCTGAACATTTTACCCAGCGCGGGGAGGTCGCGTTCGCGGCCGATAACACAGATAACATCGCCCTCTTTCAGGCGCGTGTTGCTGTTAGGGTGCATCAGCGCATTATCGCGGAACAGCGCGGCGATACGGGTTTCGCGCGGCATCTGTAAATCGCGCAGCGCCGCGCCGACGCACCATTTGTCGGCGCTGAGCTGATAGACGAACTGCTCCCAGGGATTTTCCGGATGGATATCTAGCCCGACGCGGCTAATGGGGGACGCCGTTGGTGGCACCACCACGCGCGCCTTTTTCGCCGCAAAGCCAAGCGACGTGCCTTGCAGCATCAGCGACACCAGCACCACAAAGAAGGCAATATTAAAGTAGAGCGAAGCGTTTTCCAGGCCAGCCATCATAGGAAAGACCGCGAGGATAATCGGTACCGCGCCGCGCAGGCCGACCCAGCTAATAAAAATACGCTCACGTCCGGTAAAGCCGCGGAACGGCAGCAGGCCCACCAGAATCGACAGGGGGCGCGCCACCAGGATCAGCCACAGCGACAGGATCATCGCCGGTACCGCGATGTGCCACAAATCAGAAGGCGTCACCAGCAGGCCAAGCACGATAAACATGCCAATCTGACTGAGCCAGGCCATACCGTCGAAGGTCTGCAAAATTCCGTGGCGGTTACGAATCGGTCTGTTGCCGAGCAGGAAGCCGCAGAGATAAACCGCCAGAATGCCGCTGCCTTCCAGCATTGTGGTCAGAGCGAACACCAGAATGCCGCCGCTCAGCGCCAGCAGAGGATAGAGTCCGGGTGCCAGGCTAATACGGTTAATAAGCTGCTGCAGCGCCCAGCCGCCACCCAGCCCCAGCACGATGCCCAGACCGAACTGCTGCACCAGATGCACCAGAAACATCCAGTCGAGTCCGGTTTCCCCTTTCTGGATCATCTCAATCAGGGTAATGGTCAGGAACACTGCCATAGGATCGTTACTGCCCGATTCAATCTCCAGCGTAGAGCTGACGCGTTCGTTCAGGCCTTTGTCGCCCAGCAGCGAGAAAACGGCAGCCGCGTCGGTAGAACCGATGATCGCGCCAATAAGAAACCCCTGCATCAAATCGAGACGGAACAGCCAGGCAGCGGCCAGGCCGGTCAGGCCAGCGGTAATCATGACGCCGACCGTGGCCAGCGAGAGCGCCGGGCCAAGGGCAACCTTAAAGGAGCTGGCTTTGGTGCGCATACCGCCGTCAAGCAGGATCACGGCCAGCGCCAGGTTAGAAATCAGATAGGCGGCGGGGTAGTTGTCAAAGGCGATGCCGCCGATGCCGTCGACGCCCGTCAGCATGCCTAAAGCCAGAAAGATTACCAGGATCGGAATACCGAGCCGCGAAGAGAAAGAACTGAGTAAGATGCTCGACGCAACCAGCACAGAACCGATGATAAAAAGGCTATAGACAATGTTGTGGTTCAATGTGCTCTCCTGCGGTTACGACAATCATAAGAAGGCTGGCGCGGGGAATGGCCGGGCATCTGAAAAAGAACATCTATAATCAGTAAGTTGTCATCTCGTTAACTTTAATTATACGAATTGATTTTCCTGTTTAAGCTGAGGCTTAATGTGCAAAAAAAAGGCATTGTTCGTCAAGGGGATTAATGGCGGGTATTTTAGCAGATATTCGTGCGATCAAATAAAAAGCCGGTCATAGACCGGCTCAGAGCATCAGGCTTCGGCTGCCTGTTTGTGAAACAGCTCGCGAAACACCGGATAAATATCTTCCGGCTCGCGAATATGCTGAATGGCGAAATTATCAAACACCGACTGCAGATGTTCATACTCGCGCCACAATGTCTGGTGCGCGCGCCGGGTGATCTCGATATAGCTGTAGTAACGCACCACCGGCAGAATGTTCTTCGCCAGAATTTCGTGACAAAGCGGCGAATCATCCGCCCAGTTGTCGCCATCTGACGCCTGCGCCGCATAGATGTTCCACTGTGCCGGGTCGTAGCGCTCCTTAACTACCTCATCCATCAGCTTCAGGGCGCTGGAGACGATAGTGCCGCCCGTTTCCTGCGAATAGAAAAACTCCTGTTCATCGACCTCTTTCGCCTGCGTATGGTGGCGAATATAAACCACATCCACGTTTTTATAGGTCCGGCTCAGGAAGAGATAGAGCAGGATATAGAAGCGCTTCGCCATATCCTTTGTCGCCTGATCCATCGATCCAGAGACGTCCATCAGGCAGAACATTACGGCCTGGCTGGAGGGTTCAGGACGTTTTTCAAAGTTTTTGTAGCGCAGGTCGAAGGTGTCAATAAAGGGCACCCGCTCGATGCGCGCGCGCAGTTCGGCAATCTCTTTGCGCAAACGCTCCTCTTCCAGCAGCTGCGCCGGCTCCGCTTTTTCTATCGCCGTCAGCGCCTCCTCCAGTTCATGCATCATGCGCCGCTTGCCTGCGGTCATCGCGGTTCGCCTCGCCAGCGAGTTTTGCAGCGAGCGCACCACGCTGATATTGGCGGGCACGCCGTTAGAGGTGTAGCCAGCGCGATGAGTTTTATATTCGTTGAGCTGACGATGCTGGTTCTTACGCAGATTCGGCAGCGCCAGATCCTCAAACAACAGGTCGAGATACTCATCTTTGGAGATCTGGAAAACAAACTCATCCTGGCCTTCGCCATCCTGGCTGGCGTTGCCCTGACCGCCGCCGCCGCCGCCGCCCTGAGGCCGCTCGATACGGTCGTTCTGCACAAAGTGGTCGTTGCCCGGATGAACGCGATGGCGACTGCCGCCGCGTCCCTGATGGAAAATCGGTTCGTTAATATCATCAACGGGAATCGAGACGGATTCGCCACTTTCAACGTCGGTTACCGAACGCTTATTGATGGCCTCCGAGATAGACTGTTTGATTTGCGACTTGTAACGGCGCAAAAAGCGCTGTCGGTTGACTGCGCTTTTATTCTTGCCGTTGAGTCGCCGATCGATGAAGTAGGCCATAAAACTCCCCCAAACGTTGTAAGCAGGTCGGGCTACGGCCCGACCTTATGGGTATTAATGCCAGCGCATCAACGTGCTTACGCGGTGTGATTATGACGATTTGCGCACGCGCAGATACCATTCGCACAGCAGACGCACCTGCTTGCGGGTATAGCCTTTCTCCATCATGCGATCGACAAAATCGTCGTGTTTTTTCTGTTCATCCGTGGAGGTTTTGGTATTGAACGAGATAACCGGCAGCAGCTCCTCGGTGTTAGAGAACATTTTCTTCTCAATCACGGTGCGCAGCTTCTCGTAACTGGTCCAGTTAGGATTGCGACCGTTGTTCTGCGCGCGCGCGCGCAGCACGAAGTTCACAATCTCGTTTCGGAAATCTTTCGGGTTGCTGATCCCGGCCGGTTTCTCGATTTTTTCCAGTTCCGCATTCAGCGACTCGCGGTCGAACAGCTGTCCGGTATCGGGATCGCGGTACTCCTGATCCTGAATCCAGAAATCGGCGTAAGTCACATAGCGGTCAAAGATGTTCTGGCCATATTCAGAGTAGGACTCCAGATAGGCGGTCTGAATCTCTTTGCCGATAAACTCGGCGTATTTCGGAATCAGATAGCCCTTCAGGTGCTCCAGATACTTCTCAGCCTGATCCTGCGGGAACTGTTCACGCTCAATCTGCTGCTCCAGCACATAGAAGAGATGAACCGGGTTCGCCGCCACTTCGGTATGGTCGAAGTTAAAGACGCGCGACAGAATTTTAAACGCGAAGCGGGTCGAGAGGCCGTTCATACCCTCATCCACGCCCGCGTAGTCGTGATATTCCTGCCAGGATTTGGCTTTAGGATCGGTGTCCTTCAGGCTTTCGCCGTCATAAACGCGCATTTTTGAATAGATGCTGGAGTTTTCCGGCTCTTTCAGGCGCGACAGAATAGAGAAGCGGGCCAGCGTTTCCAGCGTGCCGGGCGCGCAGGGCGCGGTAGCCAGCTCGCTGTGGTTAAGCAGTTTCTCGTAGATTTTGATCTCTTCAGAAACCCGCAGGCAGTAAGGCACCTTGACGATATAGACACGGTCAAGGAACGCCTCGTTGTTTTTGTTGTTGCGGAAGGTGACCCATTCCGATTCGTTGGAGTGCGCCAGGATAATACCGTTAAACGGCAGCGCGGAGATCCCCTCCGTACCGTTATAGTTGCCTTCCTGCGTCGCCGTCAGCAGGGGATGCAGCACCTTAATCGGCGCTTTAAACATCTCGACGAATTCCATAATGCCCTGGTTGGCGCGGCACAGCGCGCCGGAATAGCCATAGGCATCGGGATCGTTCTGCGCATGGTTTTCAAGCTTGCGGATATCCACTTTACCCACCAGCGCGGAGATATCCTGGTTGTTTTCGTCGCCAGGTTCGGTTTTCGCGATTGCCAGCTGCTCAAGAATCGACGGCCAGACTTTCACAACTTTGAAGCGAGTAATGTCGCCGCCGAATTCATGCAGCCGTTTAGCGGCCCAGGGGGACATAATGGTGCCTAAGTAACGACGCGGCACGTTGTACTCTTTTTCAAGAATGTTGGCGTCTTCCTGCGGGTTAAACAGGCAGAGCGGATGATCGTTAACCGGGCTGCGTTCGCCGTCGGCGCTCAGAACGTAAATCGGCACGCGCTGCATCAGCGCTTTCAGACGCTCCGCCAGCGATGATTTACCACCGCCTACCGGCCCCAGTAAATAGAGGATCTGTTTTCTCTCCTCCAGACCCTGAGCGGCATGTTTCAGATAGGAAACGATCTGCTCTATAGCTTCTTCCATGCCATAGAACTCTTCGAAGGCCGGGTAGCGGCCAATCACACGGTTAGAGAAGATTCTGGAAAGGCGTGGCTCCTGCGCAGTATCGACCATTACTGGCTCACCAATAGCCATTAAAAGTCGCTCTGCGGCGTTGGCGTATGCACTGCGATCCTGCTTACAGACAGCAAGGAATTCCTGCAGTGTGAACTCTTCGTCCTTGGCAGCTTCATAACGCTGACGATAGTGATCGAATATATTCATAGCGATGCCCGTCCTTTCATTTTTAGCACAGGTAAAGGAGCGTAATTAAAGGCTCATGCAGCTCCCGGAAGATATTCTCATTTGAGTACAGCAACCCTTATGCCAACCTGATGTATTGTTATCGGGGTACACACTTCTTATGGTCACTCTGCTCGTATAAAGTCTTACGGCTTACTCTTAACTGTAGAAGGCATTTAGGAAATTTCCTCCGCATAATTTTGTTATCTGGCGATATATCAATAACAAAGTCAGATTGTTGCAAAGCCAGGCTTGCGTCAACCAAAGGGAAAAGAGAGTAGAATCCGGCAGATGTGCCGCTTTCAGCCGCTCTGCAAAAGAGCACCTCAGATAATGGTTAAACAGGCGAGCAAAAATCGTTAAACTTCGTAGTGATTTTTATATTTATGGAAGAAATAAATTGTGAACCATTTCAAACTTAAAGCGCCTGGCGCGATTATTTGTGCTCTTTTTTTTGCTAATACCGCTGCTGCTGAAACCTTCTCTTTAGGCGCATCAGTGATTTACGCCCAGTCTCCCTATCGTGGCGGACAGGATCGCTATTTACCGCTTCCGGTTATCAATTATGAAGGCGATAACTTCTGGTTCCACAGCCTGCAGGGCGGCTATTACCTGTGGAAGGATCCGCAAAACCAGCTCTCGCTGACGCTGCTGGGTTCGCCGCAGGAGTACGATCCGGGCGATAACGATCTGGGCGATATGAAAGACCTCGATAAGCGTCGTATGACGCTGATGGGCGGCGCCACCTACAGCCATATGGCAGATTGGGGCATCCTTCGTACGGCGCTGCTGGGCGATGTGCTGAACAACAGCAACGGCATTATCTGGGATCTGACCTACCTCTATCGCTTCGAGTTCGGCGACTTTAGCCTGACGCCTGGCATTGGCGCCATGTGGAACAGCGCAAATCAGAACCGCTACTATTATGGCGTCTCCAGCCATGAAGCTGCGCGTACCGGCATTAACCGCTATCAGCCTGACGACAGCTGGTCGCCTTACGTCGAGCTGGGCGCAAGCTATCAAATTTCGCCACAGTGGAACGCCAGCCTGGTGGGCCGCTATACCCGCTTCGATAGCGAGATCAAAGACAGCCCGATGATCGACAAAAGCGGGCAGACCACGCTCTGGACAGGTATCAGCTATACCTTCTGACGTCACCGTTATGGGGCGGAATTTTAACCATGGCACCATTCTGGTGCCCTGATTCGATGCAGGAGTAAAAGATGGACAAAGCGATCGCTTTTGATGACCACACACGACTACCCGCTATTGGTCAGGGCACCTGGTATATGGGCGAGGAAGCCGCGCGTCGCCGTGAAGAGGTCGCTGCGCTGCAGGCGGGGCTGGATGCAGGATTAACCCTGATTGACACGGCGGAGATGTACGCGGAAGGCGGGGCGGAAGAGGTCGTGGGCGAGGCGCTGCGTGGACGACGCGACAGCGCTTTTGTCGTCTCTAAAGTCTATCCATGGAACGCAAGCGAAGTGGATGCGGTGGATGCCTGCGAGCGCAGCCTGAAGCGGCTCGGCACAGACCGGCTGGATCTTTATCTGCTGCACTGGCGGGGCAATGTGCCGCTTGAGGAGACGATCCGCGCGATGGAGAGTCTACAGCAGCAGGGCAAAATTTTGCGCTGGGGCGTCTCTAATTTTGACGTCGACGACTTACAGGAGCTGCTGAGCGAGCCGGGCGGCGCAGCCTGCGCCACCAATCAGGTGCTCTATCATCTCGCTTCGCGCGGAATTGAATTCGATCTCCTGCCGGCGTGTCAGCAACATCAAATGCCGGTGATGGCCTATTGTCCGCTGGCGCAGGCGGGAAGGCTGCGTCAGGCACTCTTCTCTGACGCTACGCTGCTGGAGATTGCACAACAGAAGGGCATTAGCGTAGCGCAGCTGTTGCTGGCGTGGGTTATCCGTAACGAGGGTGTTATCGCGATTCCCAAGGCCAGCTCGCTGGCGCATGTTCAGGAGAATGCGGCCGCGCTGCAGATCAGGCTGAGCGATGAAGAGCTGGCGCGCATCAACCAGGCCTTTCCGCCGCCGCAACATAAGCTGGCGCTGGATGTGGTGTAAAGTTCAGGCAAAAGCATAATTTCTGCCGGTACAGGGCTGTCGTGGATGACACGGACCGATCGCAAAGTCGCTCAAGGCATCCTTGCCCGCTCGGCCCGCGCCATCCCTGGCGCGGGACGCTTTGCTCTTCAGTCCGTGTCACCCACTCCTTAGCTTCCAGACTTGCCTGAAAGATTTTAAGCTTTTTGCCGCAGGCGGAAAGTGGTCGCCAGCCGCGCCGGTTTTTCACCTGCGCTGCGCATCGGCTTATTGATTCGCGCCGTCTCTACGCAAACCATAGTCTTATAGCCGTCATTCGCCATATCCCCCATGCTGCAGGAGAGTTCAACGCCTGGATTCCAGGTAACCACATCGCTGTGATGATGGTGATAGACCTCGATAATGCGCTGTCCCTGCTTATCGTGAATCAGCGAGCAATCTTCCGGCTGCGTGAAGACACGGTCAATGCGCCCTGGGTAGGTCTGTTTGCCGCTCGAGACCTGTTCGCTGTTATTGTCCACCTTGTCAATAAAGCGTGTGCCCAGTCCGCTCACCTCAACGCCAGAGATATCGGCCACCTGGAAATAGGTGTGCAGCGCGCCGGTAGCGGTAAAGTCGCCGTGTGCTTCAAGCTCGATTTCACAATGCTTGCCCAGGCGGAAACGGGCGAAAAGGGTAAAGTCATGCGGCCATAGCTTTTTCGTCTGCGCCGTACTTTCCAGCACAAACGTCAGCATCACGTTCTCGTCATTTTCATCGTGTGCCGAGAGCGTCCAGGGCTGATTACGGGCGAAACCGTGGGCCGGTTCGCCTTCCGGGCCAAACCACGGCCAGCAAATTGGTACGCCGCCGCGAATGGCTTTACCCGCTGAAAAAAGCGATTTTTCGCTCAGCCAGATAACCGGCTTTTCACCGCTCGGCTGCCAGGCGATCAGATGCGCGCCCTGGAGGGTTATCGCAGCACGAACCTGGGGATGGCTCACCACGATAACCGGCAAATCGCCAAGCTGGCGCTGCGAGAGATAGGGGGTAATTTGCTTCACCACCGGCAGGGAGAAAATTTTATCTTGCATAACCGAATCCTTCCTGTTGCTACGATAAAAAAGGGCGACCGAAGTCGCCCTTATTGTCTGTCGTGACCGGTATGCTTATTTAGCAACCAGCGCGATCAGGTCGAGAACTTTGTTTGAGTAGCCGGTTTCGTTGTCGTACCAGGAAACCAGTTTCACAAAGTTGTCGTTCAGCGCGATACCTGCTTTGGCATCGAATACAGAAGTCAGCACTTCGCCGTTGAAATCGGTAGAAACCACGTCGTCTTCCACGTAGCCCAGCACGTCTTTCATCTCGCCTTCTGCAGCAGCTTTGATCGCTTCACAAATTTCTTTGTAAGAAGCCGCTTTTTCCAGACGTACGGTCAGGTCAACCACAGATACGTTCGGAGTAGGTACGCGGAACGCCATACCAGTCAGTTTACCGTTCAGCTCCGGCAGGACTTTGCCCACGGCTTTCGCTGCGCCAGTAGAAGACGGGATGATGTTCTGAGATGCGCCGCGGCCGCCGCGCCAGTCTTTGTGAGACGGGCCGTCAACGGTTTTCTGAGTAGCGGTAGTCGCGTGAACGGTCGTCATCAGACCTTCGACGATGCCGAATTTGTCGTTGATAACTTTCGCCAGCGGTGCCAGGCAGTTGGTGGTGCAGGATGCGTTAGAAACGATGTCCTGGCCAGCATATTTGTCGAAGTTAGCGCCGCGAACGAACATCGGGGTGTCGTCTTTAGACGGACCGGTCAGAACGACTTTTTTCGCGCCAGCAGTGATGTGTTTACGTGCGGTTTCGTCAGTCAGGAAGATACCGGTCGCTTCAGCAACAACGTCAACGCCTACTTCGTCCCACTTCAGGTTAGCCGGGTCTTTCTCAGAGGTAACGCGGATTTTTTTGCCGTTAACGATTAACGCGCCGTCCTGCACTTCAACGGTGCCGTTGAAGCGGCCGTGCGTTGAGTCATATTTCAGCATGTAAGCCATGTAGTCCGCGTCTAACAGGTCGTTGATCGCAACGATTTCGATGTCAGAACGCTGCTGAGCAGCACGGAAAACGATACGGCCGATACGACCAAAACCGTTGATACCTACTTTGATAGTCATATATTCCACCAGCTATTTGTTAGTGAATAAAAGGTTGGCTGTAAAATTACAAAAACCTTACCAGGCGTCAAGCGGAATCGTGTCAATAGTTGCGACAGGTCAATCCGCATGACAGGAATAATTTGTTGCGCAACCGCTTGCGCAACAAACGTGTTGAGATGATGCTAAAACCCGAGAGCTGAATATAAAGGGATAGCATTAGCAAAAGGTGATCGCGGTCACAAATCTACGCTGCGAAAGAGAAGTCTGACGACTAAGCACGAAAAAAGCCCCGGCAATGTTATTCGTTTGTTAGAATATTAGTCGATTTTTTCAGAATGACACTCTCCGGAACCACTCAAATGGCTAAAGAAACCGCATCCGAAGCAAAAATTGCGCAATTGTCTGAAATGCAGCGCTATGTTACCCAGCATCGCGGCACTGAACCGCCTTTCAGCGGCGCGCTTCTGCATAATAAACAGGAAGGCATCTACCACTGTCTGGTCTGCAACGCGCCGCTGTTTCTCTCGGAGACAAAGTATGACTCCGGCTGCGGCTGGCCGAGTTTCTATCAGCCAGTCAGCGACGACGCGATTCGCTACCTGGAAGATGACTCTCACGGTATGCACCGCATTGAGATCCGCTGCAACAACTGCGATGCCCACCTGGGACATGTCTTTCCAGATGGCCCGCAGCCGACCGGCGAGCGCTACTGCGTGAACTCGGCGTCGCTGAGTTTCACCGACGAACAGGGCGACGAAACGCAGGGGTAAAAGATGAAGCAACAGCTTGAAACCATGCTCGACGCTATGACGCCAGAGGTGTATGAACGCCTGGCGACGGCGGTAGAAACCGGCAAATGGCCTGACGGTGTGGCGCTGACCCAGGAGCAACGTGAAAACTGCATGCAACTGGTTATGCTCTACCAGGCGCGCCATAACGAAGCGCCGCAGCATATGACTATCGGCAAAGGCGGCGAGATGGTGACGAAATCGAAGAGAGAGCTGAAGGAAGAGTTCGGCATCGACACTGAGATTACGCGTATCAACCTGCACTAAGCATAAGGCCGACGTTGCGTCGGCCTTATTGTATTTAGTTAAATCAGTACGGCGCCTTGCGCCTTCATCTGGGCGAAAGCGATATCGCTGTCTTCCGGGCTGAGATTCACGCCGCGGCAGCCTTCTTTCACCACGGTCACCTGGTAGCCCAGCTCCAGCGCGTCCAGCACGCTGTATTTCACGCAGTAGTCCGTTGCAATCCCCAGCATCACCAGATGGGTGATGCCGCGCGCCTGCAGCCAGCTGTCCAGTTCGGTTTTGCGGCGATGACCGTTGTCGAAAAAAGCGCTGTAGCTGTCAACATCGACATCCTGACCTTTATGAAACACCGCGTCGATCAGGTTGCGATCGAGGCCGGGATGAAGCTCGGCGCCAGCAGAGCCCTGAATGCCATGATCCGGCCACCAGATCTGTGCCAGCCCGTTCAGTTCGCCCAGCGTATAAACCGGCTCGCCGGACACCGATGCGAAGCTGCCATGGTTGGACGGATGCCAGTCCTGGAGCGCCAGCACATATTCGCCTCGGGCGCGAAATTCCCGCGCATAGCGATTAGCGACCGGTACGGTCATATCGCCTTCGTGCACGGCCATCGGACCGCCCGGGCAAAAGTCGTTTTGGATATCAATGATAATGAGGGCCTGCTTCATAACAGGTGGCTCCGTAATTAGTCTTCGGTCAGTTCACCGCGCAAGTTTTGCTGCATTCTGGCGCGAATCTGATCGCAGGAGAGCTCCTGACTCAGTAAAAAGTGGAGCTTGGTAAGCGCGGCTTCAACCGTTAAATCAAATCCGCTAATAACGCCTGCATGCTCAAGGGCGTTGCCGGTCGCATAACCGCCCATATTCACCTTGCCAGAGATACACTGGGTCAGGTTAACCACCACGATGCCGCGCTCGCTGGCCTGTTGCAGCTCGGCAAGGAACTCGGCGTTCTGCGGCGCATTGCCGACGCCATAGGAGCGCAAAATGAGCGCCTTAACCGGCTGACGTAAAAAGTTACGCACCACATCCGCCGAAATACCCGGATAAATAGTGACAACCCCGATAGGCTGAGGCGTAATGGTATGCACCTTCAACGGACCCTGGCCTTGCGGTGCGGGCGGGGTATTCAGACGGCGAATATGGATGCCCGCCTCCAGCAGCGCAGAGAGGTTCGGCGACGCAAAAGCGTTAAAGCCGTCCGCATGCGCTTTAGTCGTGCGGTTGCCGCGATAAAGCTGATTGTTGAAAAACAGCGATACCTCGTTAACGGGATAATTCGCCGCAACGTAGAGCGCATTAAGCAGGTTCTGCTGCCCATCGGAACGTAGCTCCGCCAGCGGGATCTGCGAGCCGGTTACGATTACGGGCTTCGCCAGGTTCTCCAGCATAAACGATAGCGCAGAGGCGGTGAACGCCATGGTATCGGTTCCATGCAGAATAACAAATCCATCGTAGCGATCATAATTTTGTCGAATATCTTCCGCGATCGACTGCCAGTCTTCAGGCGTCATATCAGAGGAGTCAATCAGCGGATCGTATTCATGAATAGTGAAATCGGGCATTTCAGGGCGGTGGAACTCCGGCATGTTTGCCAGCTGTTGCTGCAGATGACCTGAGACCGGTATATAACCCTGCGCAGAGCGCTGCATGCCGATAGTGCCGCCCGTATAGGCGACATAGATATTTTTCTTTTGCATCACAAACTCAGACTTGCCGTAAAACGCGCAGTATAAGGGGAAAGCAGGGGAAAAGCAGCCCGGTCAACGACCGGGCTGCGAGCTTTATCGCACTTCGCCGCAGTTCAGACAGAACGCATAGCGATTTTGCGGATCGTTCAGGTTATTCAGCAGGCCAGGCTGCTGCTTCATGGCGCTCATCACATCCAGCATCGGCGCAGGCAGCCAGGCTTTCAGCGTCGTCGGCAGCACAGCCTGCGCCGAGGCGCTGACCTGGTTAAGCAGCATATCGAACATGCCGGGCTGATCCTGATACCAGGTAAGCTGCGGCTTCGCGACCTTCGCCAGTTCGCCCGCTTTTTTCACGGCGTCGTCAAAGTCGCCCAGCGCATCCACCAGACCGTTGGCTTTCGCATCGCTGCCGGTCCAGACATGGCCCTGCGCGATAGCGTCGATTTGCTCCGGCGTTTTATGACGCGATGCGGCGACCAGACCGACGAAGTTGCGGTAGCCGTTTTCAATCGTCAGCTGCATCAGCTGCTGCACCTCGGTCGGCAAGGCTTTGGTAGAGGCCACGTCCGCCAGCGGCGAAGTGGCGACGCCATCCGTATGCACGCCAATGCTGTCCAGACTGTTTTCCAGCGTATTGATCACGCCGAAAATACCGATTGAACCGGTCAGGGTGCTGGGGTTCGCAACGATATAATCTGCTGGCGTCGAGATCCAGTAGCCGCCAGAGGCCGCCATGCCGCCCATAGAGACGACGACGGGCTTACCGGCCGCGTGCGCCGCCGCCAGCTCTTCGCGGATCGCTTCAGACGCCGTTACGCTGCCGCCAGGGCTGTTGACGCGCAGAATAATCGCTTTGATTTTAGGATCGAGACGGGCATCGCGGATCTGCGAGGCGGTGGTATCGCCGCCGACGTTGCCGGGGGTCTCCTCGCCGTCCATAATCGCGCCGCTCGCCATCACGACCGCGATATTGCCATCCTGCTGGGTCGGCTGTTTAACGTTGTAGTCATAGATGCTGACGCTGTGATAGTCGTTGCTGGCTTTATCCCAGCCGAAGGTTTTCACCAGCTCCTGATCGGCCGCTGCGCGGCTGTCCAGCACATCCACAAGTTTGTTATTCAGCGCGTATTTGGCTGTATCGCCGTTCACCGCCTCAAGCCCGGCGATAACGGCCGCCGCGCCAGGGAAGAGCTGTTCCGGCGTAATCTGACGGTTGCCCGCCACGGTATTCAGGTAGTTCTGCCAGAGCTGACCAACCCAGCGGCTGTCGGCGTCGCGCGCCGCCTGCGACATATCGTCACGCAGGAAAGGCTCGACCGCTGATTTATAGGTGCCAACGCGGAAGACGTGGGAATTCACCTTCAGCTTATCCAGCAGCGTCTTATAGTAGAGGCCGTTGGTGGCGAAGCCGTGTAGATCGACGGTGCCCTGCGGAGAAAGGTAGATTTTGCTGGCGTAGCTGGCGAGATAGTATTGCGCCTGGCTATAGCTGTCGCCCAGCGCAAAAATGGGCTTGCCGCTGTCGCGGAACTCGCGCAGCGCTTTGCCGACATATTGCAGAGAGGGCTGATCGCCACCGGCAAATTCGCGCAGATCCAGCACCATGCCGGTAATATTTTTATCACTCTTCGCCTGACGGATAGCATCGACCACATCAAACAGCGAGTTCTCCTGCAGGCGATCGCTGCTCGCGCCAAGCAGCTGACGTCCCAGTTTGCTCAGCTTATTGCTGACCGAAGGCTTATCTACCAGCACGCCGGTAAGATCGACCTTCAGCGCGCCTTGCTGCAGCGGCGTTGAGCTGCTGCCGGAACCGCTGACCTGCAGCCAGATGCCGACGCCAACCAGAATTAAGAAGATCAGGAACAGATTGAGAATAAACTCCCTGATAAAATTCAGCACTCGCCATGTCCATCGGAACAGACCGGCAATAATTCGCCACAATGTGCGCATCAGACTCTCCATTTTCGCTAGCGGAAAGCGGTCGCCGCGCGGCTCCGCCTTCCATGACGCCCTCATCCTAAAGAGCGGCGTGGAAAATGTCAGCAGGAAATCGCGGCGGACTGTTACAAAAGATCAGCCTGTGCCAGGATTAGCCAACGCGTTATGACATCAGGAGAAAACCATGGATGCACTTGAATTACTGGTCAATCGTCGCTCGGCATCGCGTCTGACCGAGCCGGCGCCTGCCGGCGAGAGTCTGCAAAACATTATCCGGGCCGGGATGCGCGCGCCGGATCACGGCACGCTGCAGCCGTGGCGCTTCGTGATCGTTGAGAATGAAGGGCGCGATCGTCTGAGCGCGCTGCTGGAAGAGGCGGCGCGCGAGGCGCAGCTGGATGATAAAGCGATTGATAAAGCCGCGCGCTCGCCGTTCCGCGCGCCGATGATTATCACCGTTATCGCCCATTGCGAAGAGCATCCCAAGGTGCCTCGCTGGGAGCAGGTGGTGTCAGCAGGATGCGCGGTGATGGCAATGCAGATGGCAGCGGCAGCGCAGGGCTTCAACGGCATCTGGCGCAGCGGCCCCTGGACCGACAATGCGCGCGTGCGCAGCGCTTTCAACTGCCGTGAACAGGACGCTATCGTCGGCTTCCTCTACCTTGGCACGCCGCAGTTAAAATCCAGCACTACCGTGGTTCATCCCGACACCACGCCTTTCGTCAGCTATTTCTAGCTGACTGTTCCTCTCGTAATATGACAGCTGAGCGGGTTGCGCGGATCCTGTGCGACCGATCCAGAAGTGGCCCGCCAGAGCTTACCTCCGTATCAGGAAACGTCTAAGATAGCGCAGCGCCTCTGTCGCGTTAGCCGAATGACCCTCATAGCCTGAAGTTAAGGATCTTTCTGACCCATGCGTTTGTTTATTGCGGAAAAACCCAGCCTTGGCCGCGCGATCGCCGATGTGTTGCCCAAACCCCACCGTCGCGGCGAAGGCTTTATCTCCTGCGGCGACGATCAGGTCGTTACCTGGTGCGTCGGGCATTTGCTGGAGCAGGCGCAGCCGGACAGCTACGACAGCCGCTACGCACGCTGGTCGCTGGCTGACCTGCCGATTATCCCGCAAAAATGGCAGTTACAGCCGCGTCCCTCGGTGGCAAAGCAGCTTAAGGTGATTGAGAAGCTGCTAAAGCAGGCCAGCGAGGTGGTGCATGCTGGCGACCCCGACCGCGAAGGGCAGCTGCTGGTGGATGAAGTGCTGGACTATCTGCAGTTACCGGCGGAAAAACGCAGCCGCGTCCAGCGCTGCCTGATTAATGACCTCAATCCGCAGGCGGTGGAGCGGGCAGTAAGCCGCCTGCGCGAAAACCGCGAATTTATTCCGCTGTGCGTCTCGGCGCTGGCGCGTGCGCGCGCCGACTGGCTCTACGGCATTAATATGACGCGCGCCTGGACGCTGCTGGGACGCAACGCGGGCTATGACGGCGTGCTGTCGGTCGGCCGCGTACAGACGCCGGTTCTTGGCCTGGTGGTGCGCCGCGATGAAGAGATTGAGAACTTCATTCCCAGGGATTACTTCGAAGTAAAAGCCCATATCGTGACGCCGGATCAGCAGCGCTTTGTCGCCAGCTGGGTGCCCAGCGACGCCTGCGAACCCTGGCAGGATGAGGAGGGGCGTCTGCTGCACCGCGCGCTGGCGGATCACGTTGTCGCCCGCATCGCAGGTCAGCCTGCTCTCGTCACCAGCTATAACGATAAGCGCGAAGGCGAGGGCGCGCCGCTGCCTTTCTCGCTCTCCAGCCTGCAGATTGAGGCGGCGAAGCGCTACGGACTGAGCGCGCAAACGGTGCTGGATACCTGCCAGAAGCTCTATGAAACCCATAAGCTGATCACCTATCCGCGTTCTGACTGCCGCTATCTGCCGGAAGAGCATTTCGCCGGTCGTCACGCAGTGCTGAAGGCGATTCAGGCGCATGCGGGCGCGATGACGCCGCCGGACGACTTTAGCGCCGATCGCCGTAACCGCTGCTGGGATGACAAAAAGGTCGATGCCCACCACGCCATTATCCCTACCGCCCGCGCCAGCGCGGTGCGGCTGACGGAGAACGAGCAGAACGTCTATGCCCTGATCGCGCGCCAGTATCTGATGCAGTTTTGTCCCGACGCGGTCTTTCGCAAATGCGTGATCGAGCTGGATATCGCGGGCGGCAAGTTTGTCGCCAAAGCGCGCTTTCTTGCCGAGGCGGGGTGGCGCGCGCTGCTGGGCAGCAAAGAGCGCGACGAGGAGAATGACGGTACGCCGCTACCGGTTGTGGCGAAGAATGATGAACTGCTCTGCGAGCGTGGCGAGGTACTGGCGAAGCAGACCCAGCCGCCGCGCCCGTTTACCGACGCGACGCTGCTGTCCGCGATGACCGGCATCGCCCGCTTTGTACAGGATAAAGAATTAAAGAAAGTGCTGCGTGCGACCGATGGTTTAGGAACGGAGGCCACGCGCGCCGGGATTATCGAGCTGCTGTTCCGCCGCGCGTTCCTGGTAAAGAATGGGCGCTATATCAACGCAACCCCTGCGGGGCGGGCGTTGATCCATTCGCTGCCGGAGCTGGCGGCGCGTCCCGATATGACGGCGCAGTGGGAGTCCACCCTGACGCGCATCAGCGAAAAGGCGTGCCGCTATGAGGAGTTTATGCAACCGTTAGTCAGCACGCTGACCGAACTAATCCATCAGGCGCGCCAGCAGCCCAGCGCGATGGCCTTTCGCGGGCTGCCCGCTTCAGGGCAGAAGAAACGTCCGAAACGGACGGCGAAACGAAAAGTGAAGGAGAGCGAGTAATGCGTTATTCCGCTGGTTTTTGGGTTATTGCGGCGCTGTTAAGCGGTTCGGTGATGGCGAATCCTGTGCACTCGCATCAGCAGGAATATAGCGCTGGCGGCAATGCGGATGTTGTGGTGGATATGCCGCCTGAAGTCTGGACGCAAAATCAAAGCGCGCCGAGCTGCCAGCAGTGCTGTATTTTTGAGAACCGTAGTTACAGCGAGGGTGCGGTGGTGAAATCGGAAGGGGTGCTGCTGCAGTGCGCGCGTGATGAAAAGGTGCTCGGCACCAATCCGCTGATCTGGAAAATCGTGAAGTAAGCGGCGTGGCACATCGCCACGCCGGCGCGTCAGAACTGGAAGGTTGACCAGACCGGCGCGTGGTCGGACGGTTTTTCCATGCTGCGGATTTCGTAATCGATCCCGGTCTCTACGCAGCGCGCGGCCAGCGGCTGGCTGGCCAGCAGCAGATCGATACGCAATCCGCGATTGTCATCGAAGCCTCTTGAGCGATAGTCGAACCAGGAGAAGCGGTCGCTGACTTCAGGATTTTTTTCGCGGAAGGTATCTACCAGACCCCATTTCAGCAGGCGATCCATCCACTCGCGCTCTTCCGGCAGGAATGAGCACTTGCCGGTGCGCAACCAGCGTTTACGGCTATCTTCGCCAATGCCGATATCGAGATCGGTGCTGCTGATGTTCATATCGCCCATAATCAGCACCGGCTTATCTGCCAGCAGGCTCTGCTCCAGATAGGATTGCAGATCGCGATAAAACTTCTCTTTCGCCGG
>NZ_DJDN01000043.1:58973-59461 GCF_002431095.1 Pantoea sp. UBA5923
AATTTTACCGGATGGTCGCGGCTCTCTCCCTGAGGGAAATAGCCGTTGATCACGGTAATGTCGCCTATCGGGCTCGGAATTTCCGCCATGATCACACGCCGCTGCGCCTCGTCATCGTCGCCGGGAAAGCCGCGGCGCACCGATACCGGTTCTGCCTTGGTCATCAGCGCCACGCCATAATGGCCTTTCTGGCCGTGATAGAAGACGTTATAGCCGAGTTTCGCCACCTCTTCGAGAGGAAACATATCGTCGTGCACTTTGGTTTCCTGCAGGCCGATAACGTTTGGCTGGTGCTGTTCGACCAGCGCTTCAAGCTGGTGGGGACGGGCGCGCAACCCGTTGATGTTAAATGAAACAAATTTCATGGCGTGGACCACTGTTCTGCGAATGTTGCGCCGGATGGTAGCGATTTTTCAGGAAAAAGTCATGGGGATGCGTGCGATGCTGCGCCCGAACCTTCGGTCGACGCTTCTCATCCTTCTCCCCTG